>QZKR01000051.1 GCA_003598065.1 Myxococcales bacterium
TGAGTGATGCCAGTCAATGTGTGAGTAGAGCACAAACCGCTTGGCGGCGAAACCCGCCACGGGTTTCGTTGCTGACAAGCAGCGGCAGCCGAGGAGCCGAATGGTCTCCGTATTCGCCCACAGGATCGCTTCACATGGTCCTGGCCGTGCACGGAGCCGAGTTGGAACAAGATGCGAGCCCAGAAGGCCGTTTGCGCTCGCAGGGAGGGTGGCCATGAAATGCCTTTATGGCCAGACCACGCTCACTGGGGTGGTGCTCCATGCGCTTCCGTCGCCTATCTGACCGTTGCCATTGCTCCCCCAGCATTTCACACCGCCGGAAAAAAGGAGAGCACATGTATGGAGAGCACCCGCTGAGATAGCTTTCACATCATTCGATAGTCCACTTACAACAACTGGCTCGTACCTATCCGTCATCGTGCCATCGCCAAGTTGTCCATATCCATTCCATCCCCAGCATTTCAGCTCGCCTGACAAAAGGATGGCGCAGCTATGTCCTGGACCAGCCGAGAATTCCGCTACACCGATAGAAAGGCCAATCGGATGCACGGGTGTATCTCTGTTGGTTGTCGTTCCGTCACCGAGTTGGCCTCTAGAATTGTAACCCCAGCATTTCACTCCTCCGGAAGAAAACAGCGCGCAGGTGTATGCACTCCCGACCGAGATCGCCACCACGTCACTTGATACCCCAATCACATCCACTGGAGTATGTCTGATAACCGTCGTTCCATCGCCCAATTGACCGTAAGCATTTCTTCCCCAGCATTTCATGCCGCCGGAAGAAAGCCGTGCGCATGTGTGACTTCCTGCTGCGATCTCCGCGACGCCGCTGGAAAGTCCATAAACGTCTACGGGCGTACTTTTATCTTCTGTTGTTCCATCCCCAAGCTCGCCAAATGTATTGACTCCCCAGCATTTCATCCCTCCGGAGGCAAGGAGGGCACATGTATAATTATCACCCACGGCGATGGCCGCCACACCGCTCTCCAATCCGCTTACCGATACAGGGGTGATTCTGTTCTCTGTCGTTCCGTCGCCAAGCTGACCTTTGCTGTTGTAGCCCCAACATTTCACACCGCCAGAAGCAAGCAGCGCGCAGGTGTGGGAATCATGTGTCATGCGGCTGACCGAAATGGCGGCAATATCAGTTGATAGAATGGAAACTTCTTCGGGGGTTTGCCTAGGATAAGTTGTTCCATCGCCAAGTTGGCCGTAGGAATTGGTGCCCCAGCATTTTGCTTCGTTTGAGGAAAGGAGCGCGCAAGTGTAGCTTTCACCTGCCGAAATCTCGTCAACACCACTCGAAAGTCCGCTGACGTCTGTCGCCGTAAGCCTGTTTGCCGCTATCGCATTGCCAAGTTGACCATAAGGGTTAAATCCCCAGCATTTAACTTCGCCGAAAGCCATAAGGGCGCACCCATGCGAAGCGCCTCCCGTGACTTGTACCGCCCCAGATAACCCGCTTATGGTGACAGGGACATTTTTATTGACCAACGTCCCATCGCCGAGTTCGGCGAAACGGTTGTCTCCCCAACATTGCACTTTACCGGAGGAAAGCCGTGCGCAGGTGTGATTGGGGCCTGTCATTATGCCTACGGCATCACCATCCAACCCTACAACATCCACCGGCGCGTACCGATTCTCGGTGGTGCCATCGCCAAGCTGACCCCCATCATTGCTTCCCCAGCACTTCACCCCTCCGGAGGAAAGCAGCGCGCAAGTGTGGCTTCCGGTGCCGCTTCCTCCACCAGCCGAGATCGCGGCCACTCCGCTGGAAAGCCCGATCACTTCCACAGGGGACGTTCGCTCCGTTGTTGTTCCGTCGCCCAGCTGGCCATACTGATTTCTTCCCCAGCATTTCACGCCGCCATTTTCCAGCAGAACGCAAGTGTACATTTCCCCGGCATCTATTGCGATCACACCGCTGGAAAGCCCGATCACATCTGCTGGGGAGGCTTGGTGTTCCGTCGTTCCGTCGCCAAGCGCGCCATGGTAATTGGCTCCCCAACATTTCACCGCGCTAGAAGTCAATAAGGCGCAGGTATGAATGCTGCCTGCCGAGATTGTTTTCACTTCACCCGAAAGCCCAATTACATCCGCAGGCGGGCCTACCTCTGTAAAGGTTCCATTGCCGAGCTGACCGACTTGATTGTTCCCCCAGCATTTCACGCCACCTGAAGAGAGACGCGCACAGGAATGCCAAGAACCGGACGAGATTTCCGTTGTATCGCTTGAAAGTCCGCTTACGGGGAGGGGGATGGGACTGTCGATCGTTGTTCCGTCACCAAGTTGGCCGCTGATGTTGTATCCCCAGCATTTTACGCCGCCGGTGGAAAGTAGAATAGCGCAAGTGTGGCTGTGCCCTGCCGAGATTGATAGCACCTTCTCTGTGCAGTACGGATATCCCAGATAGCCGGCGGAACACCGGTCGCATGCCGGGCCAGTATAGCCGGTTGCGCACAAACATACCGCCTGACCGGTCACGTTCGTGCAAACTCCATTCCCGTTGCACGGGTCGGGGAGGCAAGGATCATCGACGCACAGCCCGAAGCCGGAAGGATATTCATAATACCCGGCCGCGCATTGAGTGCAATACGGGCCGGTATAAGCGGGGTCGGTGCAATTGCAATAAGCCTCTCCGTTGCAGGTCCCTCGTCCATGGCAAGAATAATCTGTGTTGGAGCAAATGCCATCGGAACAGGAATCGAAGGTACATAAATCGTCATCCGCGCAGGTGTCCATCATGTCTTCGCTTACGCCGCACTCGTTATAATAGTATCGATCAAGGCCTTCGCACCTGATCTCATCGTGAAAAGCATAACCCTCGCAAGCAAAAGAGTCTGGACTGCAACGCTGATCTAAACCGCAGGTTTCGTATGGCCCCCAATTGTCCGTATCCACGATACTTCCGCCGCACTCGCTCATTACTCCATCGCAGTACTGTTCTTGGTAGCGCACTTCTATGTTCGCACCGCAACCTAACGCAGCGCAGCGATGAACATCACCCGGAATGTTGGTCTGGCAGACATGATCCACACTGTAAACTGTTTGTGTGGCGACATCGCAGCACGCGCCGGCCGCGCAAAAGGAGGGATCGCATTGGGGCCGATCGGTTTGACAAGTTTGTTGCCGAGGTTCGCAAACCTCCAGGCTCATACAGTCATCGGCCAATTGCCAAACACTCCAGAGGTCCGGCCCGTTGCACAAAGGAGAAGTCTCCGAGCAATGTTTATCCTTCGTTCGCACTTTAACGTCCTGCCCGCATTCCGTACCATCCGGGCAGCCATATTCAGTCTCAAGTGCAGCTTCACAGATATAATCTGCCTGATGGAGCGCATTCGTTGCATCATCGCAACATGGACCCGAACCGTAGCCGCAGTAGGTGGGATCGCAATCCGGCCTGTCATTGAGGCACGTGGCCGATCCGGCGTTGCACCTCTGGATATCGGTGCAGTCCTGGCTCAACACCCAATCTCCCGGTCTCTGTTCCCCGCGGCAATCCGGGTTGATCCCGTCGCAGTGTCGGTTCTGGTAGCGTACCTGAAGATCTCCCCCACAGTTCGCTGAAGAGCATATGTACTCTGCAGAGCCAGGGATGTCAGTTTGGCAAAGCTCCTCTGTTCCGTTGAGGTGGCAGCCATCTGTACAGCATGGGCCACTGGTGCAGGTGCAGATCCATTCCACATCGGAAAAATCACCATCGCCAGAGTTGTCGCCATCCGACATTTCGCCGTCTTGCCGATCGCTTTCGGAATCATCTCCATCGCCATCGGCGGGAGCATCGCCATCTGTGTAAATACAGACCCCATCTTGACAACGCTGGCCGATCACTGCGCAGTCGCGGCTGAAGGTCCACACGCCGTCTTCGCAACGCTCCACTCTGTCTTCCTGACAACGGTATGTCCCGATTTCGCAAGGGTTGGTTTCTTCATCGCCGCTGGTACTCTTAATGTTAGAGTCCGTGCAGGCGAAAAGCGGCAAACTCAGGAAAACAACTGCCGCCGAGACCACCGTTTTTCCAGGCATCTCAAAAATCTCCCAACTAATCTTTGTTGATTCCGAATAGCTTAAGCAGGAATCATTAGGCAACGCGATCCACAGAATGTCAAGCCTCTCTGTGTCGGCGAATGAGTTCATTTCCTATCTGTCTAAAATGTTTCTTTCGATATGCTCCTGGTTACTAATTTTAGCGGGCAGTCAATCGTAAAGATCCCGAAGCACCACAATCTCCTCTTAGCACTCTTGCCAAGTAAGCAGAACTGCCAAGTTGTCGCAGCCCGCAGGCGCGGTTCTCTTCGAAGGTCGCAGCAGTGGTGCCGAAGGTGCGGTCGCGGATCAGCCGCGGCCGTCGCCTCCTCCGTCGTTCTGGTTCATCGTCGGTTTCATCATCGTTTCCTTTCCATGGCGGTCATGCGGCCTGAACGTTGAATGACGGTTCCAAAGAATCCATGACAGGAAAGTCGCGAAAAGATCGGGCGGCATGGGCGTTGGCGGGCACGGTCGAAGAGACCAAGCCCACCCTCATGGTCTCTCCGGAAAACCTAAACAGGGCTTGGCGGCTTCGGATATGACCGCCAGGGACACTTGCTTGGGGAAATGGCAAGAGGTCAGGGGAAGATGGGTTCAGGTTAACAAGCCTTCTCTAGACAAGTTTAGAAACGCCTCACGAGGCAAAAAAGGGAGGTTTTGAAAGTAGAGGTTTATCGGCAGGTTGGATGGTCCGATTAACACGTGACAGGGACACAATGTCCTTAAATAGCAATTACTACACCAATACCAAAAACAATAGAACACGAAGAAAATTTATATCATCATGTAATTATTAGCATATTAACCAATTCTAGCATTTATATACTGATTATACGTGTTTTTCTTGAGCACAGTAACTTAAATTTTCTCTTGACATTCTTCCATCGGAGACGCTACTCTTTGGTCAAGGGAGATTCCGCGTGAAGAAACCCAAGCTAAGCATCCGGGTGTTCCATTTCAGCGACTACTGCGCCTACCTAAAGGCCGCCTATGACGAGCTATGTGGCCACGATCCTAGCGTCTCGTTTCGTAAATTGCAGAAAGTCGCCGGCTACAGCGAAACGTCGAATCACTTGTGGATGCGAATGCACGGACACGCGCCATTGAGTCAGCAGGCGGCCCAGCGCTATGCAAGAGTCTTCGGACTCAAAACACGGGAGATCCAGTTCTTCATGCTGCTGGCCGCCATGAATCAAGCCAAAACGGACGAAGACCGGAATGCATACTTGGAACAAATGATGGAGTTCCGCGAATTCAGGGAAAGCCGGATTAACAATCCCGCCGACTACTATTCCCCCTGGTATCTTCCAATTCTTCGGGCGACTGTTGGCCTTGACGATTTCAAAGAAGATCCCGCCTGGATCGCGGAGCGTCTTCTCATGCCGATCACGAAGAAGGAAGTTGAGAAAGGCCTTCAGAAACTTTTCGCAATTGGTTACCTTGTGCGCGACGAACGAGGCAGCCTTCGGTTGTCCTCCCCCTTCGTCGGCGCTTATGAGGATCGCCACGACCCGGACCCGATAACTATTCTAAACATGAGAAATTATGATCGTGCGATGATCGAATTGGCCCATAACGCAGTAGGGAAGCAACCCCAGAGCCAGAAATTCATTGTCGGCAATACGCTGCATATTTCGCGCCGCCAAGCGCTGGCTATGCGAGATATTGTCAGGAAATGCCTGCGCGAAATAGAAGCACTGGCTTCCAAGGATGAAGCCGTGGAGGTTGTTTATCGGGTAAACATGCAGCTATTCTCGCTCTCTAAGTGGACCGACGAGGAGCAGAAATGAAAACGGCGGATCTCCTCTTCCGGCTTCTTCCTATTTTCTGGGGTGCGCTATCCTCATCGCTCATGTGTTCCTGCTCGGATTCTTTATCGGATACTTCAACCGATGGCGATTTTGACGGTGCGCCCGAATTGGAAAGGGAATTTGCCGAACCAGCCGACGATGATCGAATATCGTATAACGAAGAATCTCCGGACCAGGAAGGGGGATACATTTATTATGAGTTCCGGCCGGTGGCACCAGCGTCCGGCCGCAAAGCGAACACCACCTTCTGGAAAGGCGGCGGTTCCGGCGATGGAAACACCGCCATCGTCGATATCGCGCTCTCCGCCATGGGAGGAGGGTCGGGAGATGGCAACACCGTCATTACCTGGGATCGCATGGTCGTACGAATCGGGGGCGCGGTTCTCGTTCCGGTGCGTGTCGGCCAAGAGCAGGAGTATCTGGCCGTCATGGAAAACAGCCGGCCTTTGACCGTCTACTTCGATGTTCTGCATGAGGATTATCAGAGAATTCGCGCCTTCTTCCCGTCCCGGGAAGATTACAAGGAACTGGCTCTTCTTTCTTTTCCCGGACAGGAGATCGACCTCGCCCGAATCGCCTTGCCTTTTCATGCCGAGGGGCATCTCGGCGATGGAAGAGAGATTGTCCTTGACCTTGATCTTGGTCTGCTGTCTTTCCAAGCGGTCGATGGCGGAGTCTTTAATTGGGACGCGGGCGCCAGAGCCACCTGGGTCGCGGCCTTCGATCTGGATCGATTCGATGAAGCCCTGCGACGCATGGGGCTGCTCGATGAGACCGCAGGGAATATTATCATTGACGCTCTCCATAATCGCGAGCAGAGAGAAACGGCCCTGGCGGCGGTGCTCGAATCCTTCAGCCTCCATCAGGACCCGGATCGCGATGGCGCACTGAGCGACCGGGAGCGCGAGGATGAAGCCAACGATGTGGGAGAAGCCGAGTCGGACAGGCAAACTGACTGCGCCCAATGCGACGATCTGAACCTATGCACGTTCGACGTTTGCACCGGTTCTTTTTGTATTCAGGACCCCCTGACCATGGAAGAGACAAATTGCGACGACAGCGACTTATGCACGACAGGCGACATCTGCCGGGAAGGACTATGCGTCGGCGAGCCGCTTGACTGCTCGGGCCACGGGGTCTGTGGTAATGGCATCTGCGAATGCAATACGGGTTTTGATGGAGAATCATGCGAGCGTTGCGCCGACGGTTACATCAACTACCCCGACTGCGCGCCGGAGGTAATTACGCGAGTTCCGCATTGGTTCAAGCGGGACGTGTGCGGGCGTTACCACACGACCTACGAGGACGGCGGGCAATGTTATCTTCAGTCCACCTCCGATCCCGGAGGAGTTTGGGACGAGGCGCTCCTAGTATCGAGCTGCGCCTATTCAGACCTGGTTGTCGATAGAGGGGCCGCGTGCAGCGTCCACATCAGGGTCCATGTGGTCGATCCTGGCGAATTGCAATATTACCACTGGGACGGTGCCGCACTGTCCGCACCCGTGACCATAACCGACAACGCCTATTGCAACAGCCTGGCTCTCGACGAGACCGACCAGCCCCATCTCTTTTGGAGCAATTCGCGGCCTTACCACCGGAGCCGCAATCTCGATGGAACATGGAATGATACCGTGGACATCTCCGCCGGCGCGCCATCCGGCTGGTGCCCGGCGGCCACACTCGACGCCCAAGGCGTTTGGCGAGCCGTGTTTTACCGTTCGATTTTCGTGCCTGACCCCCTAGCCCAATTGTTCGAGTCCTACAGCGATGATAACGGCCTCACCTGGAAGGAAGGCACGAAGCTGTTCCCCAATTTTGAAAGCAGCGGATGGTTTGCGAGCGAACCGTGGGTTTTCCAGGCGCATGGATCTTCCAATCGCATGATACTCTTTGCCTCCAACAAATCGGGAGAGAACAACCTCTGGCTCACGGTCACCGATGGCGCAGGCTGGTCCGAGCCCGAACTATGGCGGCCATTGGATCCGGACACGCCGGTTACGCTCAAGACCGGGGCCTTCGCGCCGGATGACGGAAGCAGGGCCTTTTTCGTATTCAGCGAGCGGGATGACGAGTCGTCGCTCTACTACCAGTTCCGCTGTTTGGGAGGAGACACCAGCATACCTGAAGAGTTTCCGTCGGCGACAGGAGAGCCTGGCTATCGTTTCGTCACCACTTGGGAGAGCGAGGATCCCCCGCGGGTGTTCTGGAAAGAAAACGGCACGCAAGCGGATTGGTACATGGTTGAATTCGAGCCGCCCACGTCATGCGGCCGATAGGATGAAGGCATCGAATATTCTGTGATAAAGGCAGGAAAATTGGAGACCTGATCATGAAAACGAAACCTTCGTTTAAAGAATGCAGCAGCATAGCCAGTGTCATGGTCCTGCTAGTGGGAATGGTTGCCTCCGGTTGCGCCGATAATGCCGCTACCGGTCAGGATGGCGACTTTCCGGGCGATTCAGATAGCCAGTCTGCGGATAGCGACGAGATGGAGGCGGGAGAGACCGAGGAGGACGGCGAGTGCATCGAGTCGGTGGCGGTCCCGAATTCCGTCGATTTCGGAGCGGTAAGGGGTGGCGCCGAGAACACGAAGGAGATCACGGTCTCCGGTTCTCGTCGCTTCACAGTGAAAAGCGCCACGATCTTCAACGACGATGAAAATTACGAGTTTTCCATTAAAGTGGATGGATGCGCGGCTCCCGCGCAAGGCGCGTGCCATCACGCCGTTTTCGACCAAGAGGTCGCCGCCGGTCGCGATTTCCTTATCGTGGTGCAGTACATTCCCAGGGACGCGCAGCTTCCCGACGACGCGGTGTTGGAGATCGAAACGGACGATCCCTGCCGGCCCACGAAGCGGGTGGACCTGTATTCGGGGTGCAAAGGCAATCATCAGGTCGTCGTTCGACTCGACGGAGAGATCGTTTCCGTATCAGCGCCGATAGTGTTTGGTCCCGTCCTGCCGGAGGGTCAGGCCGAACCCCATGTCGTCCAGGTCGCCAACGAGGGCCGGGAGGAAGCCAATGCCCCGGTGTTCGTGACCTTCGAGGTCGATGACGTCTTCTATCAGAATTACGATTTTGCTGACTGCGCGGCGACGGAACTGGCGGAGGGCTTTCTACTGGGGATTGGCGAATCCAAATCCTGCACATGGCGTTTCCGCGAAAAGGCGGACCCGGGTGACTACGCCGGGTCTCTGACTATTCAATGGGAGTCCTCGTGCTACGGCGACATGGAGCCGGCTCAACTGGAGGCGGACGGGCGAGTGGTCGGATGCGGAGTGGAAATCGAGCCGAACCCGACGCTTCGTTTTGGCGAAGCCATTGAAAACCACGATAGCATCATCAAGTCCTTCAACCTTTACAACGCCTGCCCTTTCGCCATGATTTGGAATGCCTGCGACTTGGGGAAAGGGGCAGACTTCGCGGTGGCCGTCGTTGGTAGTTCCTCCTTCGCCTCTTCTTGCTTGAACGGCCGGCATCGACTCGAGGCCGGCGCGTCCTACACTCTGGACGCCAAGTTTACCCCAATCACCACCGACGCCCGTTTGGATGTCCTGACCCTGGCCTTCGAATCGGAAAGCGGCTCCCTGACCCTGACGGAGACACGCGACCTGGCGGGCAACGGCACGCCTTGCACCTATCCGGGCTGTTGCCCGCCGAACAGCGATTTCTGTCAGCCTGGAACCTATCAATGCCAGGATCCGACACACCGGCAGAAGTGCAGCCAGGACTGTGACTGGGAGCCCTACGAGATCTGCGAGGGTTCGACCGTCTGCACTGCTTCCGGTTGCGTCTATTCTGACTGTGTGAACGGTCAGAGAAGCTGCGACGGGCCGAAACAACTGGTCTGCCAGGAGACCTCCTGGGTGGAAAGCGGCGTTTGCGACGACGCAAACGAATGCACCTACGACCTGTGCACGCTCGACCAGGCAGACGCGGACGGCTGCCGTTTCGAAAAGTTGCCCGACGGCACGCCCTGCAACGACGGGAATGTCATAACCCCGGAGGATCGTTGCCTGGACGGCGAGTGCGTCGGCGCGGCCTGTACTTGCACGGAGGTCAGCTCCTGCTGCGATGGATGCCGGCCTATCAATGAGGGTGGAGACTGCGAGGACGGCGAGTTCTG
This sequence comes from Myxococcales bacterium, assembly GCA_003598065.1. Lineage (GTDB taxonomy): Bacteria > Myxococcota_A > SURF-8 > SURF-8 > SURF-8 > SURF-8. The sequence continues at coordinate 9,966 of QZKR01000051.1, forward strand.
CACGGTGGGCGAGACCTGCCAGTCGGGCGTCTGCGCGGGCGGCAGCCCGAAAGACTGCTCGGACGAGGTGACGATCACCGAGCCGCAGTGTCAGGAGGCGATCTGCAACGAAGCGGACTACGTATGCGAGGTGGTGGCGGCCAATGAGGGAAGCCCGTGTCAAGTCGGACTTGATGTGTGTATGGAAATTTGCCAGTCCGGAACTTGCGTCCCTTCCATCCCTAACGATTGCGGCTACTACGAGTGCGGGCAGTCGCCGAGCGGGTGCTACGATTGCGGGGAATGCGAAGAGGGCTTCTACTGCCACGAGTCGCGCCAGTGCAATATTGATTGCCCTAGTGGTATCAATGCAAACCTCATTCACGAAACTCATATAGGAGGCGAATCTTTTGCGGTCTATGTTGATGATGGCTACGTTTACGCCGGTATGGGCCGCAGTCTCCATATCTACACCGAGGCCGGAGAGCAGAGCGAAGAAGTGGCCGTCATTCATTTGGCTGATTTTGTACGGGGCATTTTCGTAGTGGATGACTACGCCTATGTGGCGGATGATGATTCCGGCCTCGCCATCATTGATGTAAGCAATCCGACAAATCCCGGCCAGCCCGTTTATCGGGATACGAGAGGTTCCGCAAATGATGTTTTCGTCACAGATGGCTACGCCTACGTAGCGGATTGGTTTGCCGGCCTTGCGATCATCGATGTAAGCGATCCGACCAATCCCGGTGAACCCGTTTATCGTTTTGTGGATACTTCTACAAGTGGAGTCTACGTCACGGGCGACTACGCCTATGTGTCTGGGCATTCCCATCTTGCGATCATCGATGTAAGTGATCCCACAAACCCTGGCGAAGTTATCTATCGAAACACGAGTTCTCAGGCACTCGAAGTCTACGTCGAGGGAAGCTATGCCTATATGGCCGTGATTTCTGGTCTTGCGATTATCGACATAAGTGATCCAGCCAACCCCGGCGAGCCCATCTATCGGGATACGTTTGGTGGTGCAACTGGTATCTACATCACGAATGGCTACGCCTACTTGGCGAATGGTTTCGGTCTTACAATCATAGACGTGACCGATCCGACCAACCCCGGTGAACCCTTCCTTATGAACACCTGGAGGGGGGAAGCTTGGGATGTCTACGTCACTGGCGACTACGCCTACATAGCGGATAAGTCTGCCGGCCTTGCGATCATCGATGTAAGCGATCCGACCCATCCCGGTGAGCCTCTCTATCAGGATAAAAGTAATGATGCACGTGGAGTCTTCGTTACAGGGGGCTACGCTTATGTGGCAGGTTATGATTCCAGTATTGCAATCATCGACGTGAGCAATCCGACCAATCCCGGCGAACCCATCTGGCAGGATACGAGTAGTTATATACACGGAGTCACCGTTGCGGGGGGCTATGCCTACGTTGCGGTTTGGTTTCGCGGCCTTGGTATCATCGATGTGAACGATCCAGCCAATCCCGGGGAGCCAGTCTATCGGGATACGAGTGGTTACGCATATGGAGTCTATGTCAGCGGCGGCTACGCCTACGTGGCGGACTGGGACTCCGGCCTTGCTATCATCGATGTGAGCGATCCTACAAACCCCGGCCAGCCCGTCTATCGGGACACAAATGGTGGTGCGAATGATGTCTTCGTCACGGACAGCTACGCCTACGTGGCGGACGGGAGCTTCGGCCTCGCTATCATCGATGTGAGCGATCCGACTAATCCCGGCCAGCCTGTCTATCGGGTTACGAGTGATTATGCTAGGGGAGTCTATGTCAGCGGAGGCTACGCCTACGTGGCAGCTGAGTCTTCCGGTCTTGCGATCATCGATGTGAGCGATCCCGCCAATCCCGGCCAGCCAGTTTATCGGGAAACGGATGGTGCCATGGGAGTCTATGTCACGGGCGGCTACGCCTACGTGGCGAATGGGGATTCCGGCCTCGCAATTATCGATATAAGTGATCCGACCAACCCCGGCCAGCCCATTTACCTGGATACAGTGGGCCGAGGTTCTGGAGTCTACGTCACGGGCGGCTATGCCTACGTGGCTGATGAGTATAACGGCCTTGAGACTTTCGAATTAAGTTGCACCGGAGGGACAGACGGCGACGAAGACGGCGACTACGACGCGGACCTGGACGAGGAGGAGTGCCTCCCCAACTGCGCCGGCCGCGAGTGCGGCGACGACGGCTGCGGGGGTGAATGCGGGTCATGCGGCATTGACGAATATTGCAATTCCGTCGGGATCTGCATACCGTCCGTTTACGATCAAATGGAAGAGACAGTTGCCACATGCTCGACCGGCGCGAATCCCTGCGGGAGATGGCGTTTCGGCAAGGCATCATTCGCTGCTGGAGTCTTTTCACTCTATAATTCGTTCACGGCTACCGAAAAGAACGTGTTGTGGAAATGGTACGACAGCACCAGCCCAGAATCTCCGTGCGTCGTATTTAATCCCACCGATACACTCATCACCTGCGATCCTAACGATGAATGTAGTCCGCCGCACTCGGTCACCTTTCACCCATGGTATTCCAACCTGAATAGCGTAATCGAATGGACGGCCGATCACGAGGCACTTTATGAGATAGAAGGCTATTTCAAGAGCGTGGATTCCGGCAGCAAATGGGTACGGATCTATGACATGCAGAGGATCATGTTGCTATTCGAACAAAAGGTCAGCAGTTTCCAGAATGCTCCGTTCACTCTCCAACTGCGCATGGATGTTGGTGAACGTATTCGCTTCGCCGTAGACTACGATGGCAGCATCTTTAATGACTCGACACAGATCAGCGCCGCCGTAAGGATGCTAGCGAAATGAAAGTGTTTACATTTGTAAAACCAGCCAGAAAACCCCGAGCTTTTAAGCTCGGGGATGAATGGCCGCCCGGAGCGAAGCCAGCAGCAGCTAGCGAAGCGGAGACTTGTCGGGCATGATCTGAAGATCATGCCAGCAGGCCAGAAGCCCCGGCCTTCAGGCCGGGGTGCGGTTCACTGATTTCCTTAATAAAAACCGGAGGATTGTCATGAAAGATACAAAATATCTAGTTCTCGCCATCATGCTTTCTTGCCTCGCGGCATTTTCCTGCGGAGGGAGTGACTTTGGAGATTCTTCCGATGGCTCTTCCGACGACGGCGTATCCTGCGATGAGTGCCCTGATTGCTGGGACCTTCTGGACTATTGCAGTGCGCTTGGTGGGGGTGATTGGACGCTAAAATGTCTCGATGAGATCGAAACGGAATGCCACTATAAAGAGATTGAGTGCTGTTCCGAGTACAACTCATGCTGCAAACGGCTATTGGATTCGAAGGATAGCGGAGGAAACGGGGATTCGAGCAATGATCAATCCAATCGGGAATCCGAGATTAATGTAGAATATTGCGTTAGCAACGTGGATTGCAACGGATGGACGACGGATCATTGTTATCAGGGTGCATGCGCGGAATGCACAATAGACGCCGACTGCTCAACCAACAGCCATGTCTGTGTTGAAGGGCATTGCGCCTATGTTTGCGATCCGCCCGATGACCCGCTTTGCGAAGGCGGGATGCTTGTCCGTCGGAATTGCGAGAGTGATTCCGACTGCCCGTCGTCGGCTGTGTGCGAACAAATACATGAGCACCTATACGATTGCGTTTTATACTGCAACTACGATTCGGAGTGTCAAGGCTTCCATAACGGACTTCAGGAGCACTGTTACCAAGGTAGATGCTCCAATTGCTCGAATGGCTCTCATTGCGTGAACGATCTGGTGTGCCGTCCTGAAATCGACGCCGGATTCACGGGCTGCAACCCGTAACCATGAGTGAATACCTTTGCAAACAGCCAGTTTAGAAAACGGTATCGTCTAGAGACCTCAATGATCCCCGAAAGGAGGATATCATGAACGGACGTAAGCTTTGGGCAGTGAGAGCTTGTTTTCTGGTGGCGTTCATTTCCCTTTCAGGTTGCGCCGGAGGCGAATCGGTGACAAGCCTGGACGGGGACAAAGAAGATGAGTCCGAAAGCACGGATGGTGATTCTCTTCATGAGGACGGCGATGTTATTCTTGATGGCGATGCCGAATCACATGGGGACAATGATGATTCATCTGACGGCGATGAAGCCGAGATATGCGAATGCCAGGAAGGGCCATGCTGTAAGGACGGCTGCCATTTTGATGGGACGGATGTCCAATGCGAAGAAAACGTGGAGATGGAATATGGTTGCCCGGAGGGTATGGGATGCGGATCAAGCGTAATGGCCCGATCAAAAAGCCGAAACTGCTCGGGCGCTTCTTCGGCATGTGACGGGGAGCTCGGCGATTGGAGCGATTGGGCTCTTGCCCAAGAATGCGGTGAGCACGAAGTTTGCGTTTCCGGTGAAACCGAATGTCAGGAGAACCGGCCTGCTTGTGATCCAGCATGGTGCGAAGCCGGTTCGGGGTCCTGCTGTGATGACGAAACAAACACGCTTCGCGGCCCGGAATGGATTTGCGAGGCGGAAACGGAAATCGAATACGGGTGCCCCGATGGAACGGGCTGTGGGCAGGACGTCAAATTCCGGACGAAAGACCGGCACTGCTCCGGCTTCGAGACGGATTGTCAGGGCAACCTGGGGGCCTGGTCCAACTGGAAACTGTTTGAAGATTGCATGCCTGATCAGCAATGTGATTCGGATGCGGCTTCGTGCCACGATCATCAGTTCCATGATGAAATCCGCTGTGTAGGTCTTGAGAGATATTACTACAATGAGTGCAATGTTCAGGAGGAATACGTAGACACTTGCATCGATGCAGATCCATGCAGCGTTGATGGTTGTGAGCAAGGCGTTTGCGGCAATGAAAGCTATACCTGCAATGGACACGGTGTGTGCAACCTTGAAAACGATTACTGCACATGCAGTCCCGAGTATACGGGGCCGTTCTGCGACAGTTGTGCCGTAGGATATTACGAGTATCCGGTCGGTTCGGGAATTTGCATAGATAACCCATGCTTGCCGGATCCCTGCAATGGACATGGTATTTGTGGTAATTCAACGGGGGTCGCAATCTGTAACTGCGAAGATCCTTTTGGCGGCTTATGGTGCAACGAATGCATGGCAGATGCTTTCGGAACATTCCCCTATTGTTATGTTTCGCCGTCGGGCTTCTGCGAGACAAACCCGTGTTTTCCCATCCCACCAACTGGCCAGGAAAAATGCTATCTTGCTCACGATCCCTGGACGGAAACGACGTGCTCCGGGACACCAGGAGAAGAATTATGCGGTTCCATCGAAGGTTGTGGGCAGGACGCACAATTTACACCGCCGGAACGGGAATTTGTCTGTCAGGACGCAGGCGGTGATTTCCCCTGCGCCGATAGGGCGACTCCGGCCGTTGGAGAAGTGGTCCTCGATACATTGACAGGTATGATGTGGCAAAGAACGATTGTCGAGGACAAAACCTGGCAGCAGGCGATAGATTACTGTGAAATCCTTGCCTATGCCGGGCATTCTGACTGGCGTCTGCCTACCATTCACGAATTTCGAAGTATCACACATTATGGTCTCGACACAGAACCGACGATAAACTTAGAGGCCTTTCCAGGAACCGCGCCTTTGGGTTTCTGGTCCTCTACTAGCGATATATCGAATTCCGCTCAAGCCTGGAACATCGGGTTTTATTTTGGTAGCACTGAAAACTGGAACGAAAAAACTGTCCCTTTGTTTGCCCGTTGTGTACGAGCTGGAATCAATCACGAAACATCCGGAAATGGTGGATCATCTAGCGGCATACGATACAGCCTGACAGGGCCGGATGACTCCCTTGTCGTTGACGCCGTGACAAACCTGATGTGGCAAAGAAGCTATGGGTATGGAAAGAATTGGGGAAACGCTCTCAAGTATTGCGAGCAATTGGAACTTGGTGGCTATGACGATTGGCGGGTGCCGAATGTCAACGAACTGGCCAGTCTCGTCGATTATGCAATAAGCAATCTCGCCTCCGGATTTCCGGGAGGACTGGGAAGCGCCATTGAAAATGTCTGGTCTTCGAACTCTGTGTCGAACCAATACTTGCCCGGTTACGCACTGGTAGTCCAATTCTCCATGGGAAACGTTTTGCAATCCGAGAAAACGGAATTATGCTACGCAAAGTGCGTGCGCGACCTTGATTAGTTTGTTTGAAAGCGGCGAGGCATTGGATTGATGGAGAAAATCGAAGCAATTGGTGTTTCCGCAATATGGCAGGCAAGGCAGAAAGGGATAGTCATGAATTCACGAAAGTGTTCCCCGGGAGTATATACCGCGCTCCTTTTAATCCTGCTGTTGGGGCCAGTCATCCTTGCTGGATGCTCGGGGGAGAATGCTACCCAATCCATAATCGATGGAGACCTGGATGACGTCGATGCCATCGAGTTTGAGTGGCTTGAGGAAAATCCAGGAGAAGATGATTCGGAGTCGGGACATGTCAATTGCGGTTCAGACCAATGCGGTATCGATGGCGGCTGCGTGAGTAGGGGGAGCCAACATCCCGATCATGGCTGTCTGATGTGCGACCCCGAAAGAAACGCGCGAGCCTGGAGCTTGGCACGAGAAGGAACCGTCTGCCGTGAAGCCGTCGGGGACTGTGATCTAGCGGAGCTGTGCGACGGCGAGAACCAGAACTGCACCGAAGATGGCGTGATGTCTTCAGCAACGCTCTGCCGCGATTCGGCAGGAGACTGCGATTTGGCCGAGTATTGCGATGGCGCTGACAAAGAATGCCCGAATAATCGCTACATGAGTGAAAACGAACTGTGCCGCGATGCCGATGGCCCCTGCGATATCGGGGAATTCTGTACCGGCGACAGTCCGAACTGCCCGCCGGACCGTCTCCTGCAAGCGACGATTCTCTGTCGCCTCTACCATGGAGCTTGCGACGCTGTAGAGTACTGCGATGGATTATCGAAACTGTGCCCGGAGGATTTTCCTGACGCGGACGGATCGATATGTGACGACGGAAATGTTTGCACAGTAGGTGATTATTGTGCGGAGGGGCGATGTCTGGCCGGTGAATCCGAAAAGGATCTGGATCGGGACGGTCTCCTCGACTGGATTTGCGGAGGCGATGACTGCAATGATGAGGACGATGAGATATACCCTGGAGCAACCGATGTCTGCGATGGAAAGGATAACGACTGTGATCCGGAGTCCTTGGATGGTTCGGCGGAAGAGCCCTTCGATTCTGCTTGCGATGCGGAGACCTACCCCCCCGGCAGAATGCGCTGCATCGCCGGAGAGTGGACATGCGAGAAGCCGGCCTGGTATGTCCTCAGCCCGCCCTTTGTGCGCGCCTTCAACTCGTTTTCTTATTTCGGGGAGGCCGGTATCGCTTACGACTCCTTCTTGGGATATGCCTTCGTTAACGCGGATGAAGGGGAAACCTGGCATGTCCAGATAACCGACACCCCTCAGATATTGGAAAAGGTCTATTTTCTCAGTGCGACCCGCGCTATTGGTGTCGGCTACGGCGAAGTATACCGCACCGAAAACGGCGGAGTCGCTTGGGGCCCCTCCCAAATGGAAGATGACATTCAGATAAGCGATGTTCATATCGTTGGAGAAACGGCTTGGGCCTTCGGATCTGCGGCCTATCAACGCGCTCGTATTCTGAAATCAGTGGATGGCGGAGCAACCTGGACTGTTTTGTATCAGGGTGACGAGGAGAGGCCGACGAGTGTTTCTTCCGGCTATTTTATCGACGAATCGACCGGCTGGGCTTTGGGGGGAGAGAAACTGCTTGCTACGACAAGCGGCGGCGAGACATGGACCGTGACCGAACTGACTTTTCAGCATTGCGGGAACCAGGTTTATTTCGCAAACGCCACGACCGGATTCATTTTTGGTGAGACATACAACAGCCCTTGTGATTTGTGGAGGACGGAAGATGGCGGGCAAACATGGTCGAGCATCTCATTATCCGCCGACACAACCTTGGAGACGGGCGTGCGCGATATTATGTTCACGACGGAGACGACGGGATGGATTGCTGACAAATCCGGTTTGTACAAGACGGAGGATGGCGGTCTAACCTGGGCGATGCAAGTTGTACCCGTCCCGAGCGAAGGGCTTGTTAAATTGAGTAGATCTGCGAGTGGAATTCTCTATGCCGGCGGTGGCTCCTTCCTTTTTCGCAGCAGAGATGATGGTGAAAATTGGGAGAAACAGCATGGGACGATCCCAAATTACGTGTTGGATTACGCATTTCTCGATACGGAAAATATTCTAGCCGTCGGATTGGGCATGACGAAATCAACAGATGGCGGTTCGACCTGGGAGCGATTGGAACCAAAACAGCCATGGATTCCATCAATAAACTTCATCAATGAACTTCAAGGATGGTATTTCATGAATTTGGGAACGGCGACCGAGGCTGCTGGGGCGGTGTTTTATACGGATGACGGCGGAGGTAGCTGGGAAAAAATCAATGAAACGCCAATTGAGATAGGAATAATAAATGATCGTCTTTCGAATATCCAGTTCGTCAATGAGAAAGATGGTTGGCTTCTTATTGGGAGTTACGAGGAAGGATGCTTATACAGAACAACTGACGGAGGGCATTTCTGGGAGGAGCTAACTTCTTCCCTATCCGATGTTTATGGAATGGATTTTGTGACGGAGACTGTTGGATATATGGCGAGTTTTACCGGCGTCTACAAATCTGTGGATGGAGGTGAAACGTGGTCCTTGGTTTTGGCTGAAAGCACTCTGGATGTTGACTTCCTGGACGCGCAAAATGGTTGGGCCGTCGGTAGAGGCCCAGTCTATTTCACGAACGATGGTGGGCAAACCTGGCATGCAACTTGGCCGGATGGAAAAGCCGCATTAGCGATTGGCGATACCTGGTATTCCAATATGACGAAAATCAAGGTGTTTTCAGTGGAGCACGCCTGGATCGCCTTCAATGGAAAAACAATTATTAGTACGACAGACGGTCAAATATGGCGGCTCCGCGAACCGGAGGGCTTTTCCCTTAGGAGAACAGGCTCTCCTTTTCTGTTTTGCCCCCCAATGCTATTCGATCGGGAGACGGGATTTCTATTCGACAGCCGGGGGGTCGTCTGGAAAACGGAAACGGGCGGAAAATAGATCGAACCCAGGCATTCCGGGCCCGTCTGACACCCCGCCCTATAGCGTCAGCGTCCGGGTGGGGATCGGCCACAAGTCGCGGCACATCTCCCCTGATGCGTTGGCCCTGTATTCCAGTTAAATTGCTCAGCGGTGGCGGATGGTGATTGCCGCCGTCGCCTGCTCCATCGCCTCTATCTGGAACTCGCCGCTCTGCTCGACGGTCCCTTGTTTCTGTACCAGCACGCCGCGCATCCGAACGGCCGCCTGAAGCAGATTCGGCACCTGCACCGACGCGCCGCCGTCTGCGCCGGCTGACTCCACTTCCGTGAGCTGACTTTCCAGGCAGAGGCTTCGTTCGCCGACGAAAAGGTAGATTGTCTCCAAGCCGGGATTCCGATCGAGAATGAAGTAATCTCCCCTTGCCGGGATTTCGACGGCGCTTCCAACAGGATTGTCCTGACCGGTCAGACGCGCCGGATATAGACGCGAAAAACGACCCGACGAATCCTGCAAAACGAGATAGAGATAGGCGCTCTGTTTTAGATCGACCTCGACGCGGAAGTAAGCCCCGCTGTCCAATTCGCCTCCATGCGGGATGAGCCCGAGACGCTTGCCGCTCGAATCGTAGGCGACGACGCGCAAGGCGGCGCTGACCGGTTGGGCGGAGGCGTCGGGGCGCAGATAGGACAGCGTTTCCTCGTAGACCGGCAGCGTTTCTTCCGGCACGGCGGCGGGCGGCTCTTGACGGGCGAAGGCCACCAGACAGGAGAATTTGTCGGCCAGTTCCTGACGCGCTTCCATGTACTGCACGTCGCTCAGGTGGCCGCGCTCGCGCTCTTCGCAGAGCATGGCGCACTGGTCCAAGTACATCTGCATTGTGTCCGACAGCCTGCGGACGGCGTGAACGTCGCTGGCGACGGAAATGCCGAGCAGGCTGTAGGCGGCCTCGCCCGAGTAGCTTTCGCCCTGGTAAAGGATGCCGTGATCGCATTCCGGACGCACGCCGATCCTAGTCGCTGGCGAGCTGAATGTCCGGCAATGCACAGTCGCCAGGGCCGCCAGCACGCAAGCGACGGCCAAGGTCAGCCGGTGGGCATGGAATCTCATGAGGAAACCTCCTGTTTCGAAGGTTCTGTGAGTATATGAATTGCTTCTACGGAAATCCACATGAGATTCTGTTTTGCACCCGGCATTTTTCTGGAGGGTGGATTATTGCACCCACCCGGCCGGAAAAATTTCCCTTCCTCCGTAATGCCTACTCAGGACACCGACATTTTGGCGCGCAAGGCGACGCCGACGAAAAGAGGGAGGCTCAGATGCGAAAGTTGACATTGAAAGTCTATTCCGAAGTGGAGCCGGAGCGGTTGGCTCTGGAGGGCGAGTTGGCGGATCTGCTGGCCGACACCGACGCAGCGCGGATGCGGCGCACCCTGCGCGTGCTGGCGATGGTTGTACGCTGGCTGCACAGCGGCCCGGGCGACGCGCGGTTGACGCTGACCGCCCGTGACGGTGCGCTGGTCGATTCGATTCGGATCGAGCAGCAACTCATGGTGACGATGGATGATGAGTGGCCGATGATGCGGCATATTGAGCAGGAGGCGGCGCCCGCGACGATTAGAGCAGCATAAAGATCACCGCGACGAAGGAGAGTCGGGGCGAACGCCCCGGCTTTTCTGTTTTATGACGCACCGCGATTGTTGTCCCGTCCCACGCGGCGATTCGCGTCCGATCTGCTTGAGCCAGTTTTGCCTGGGATTGCACCCTGAATCTGCAAGTGGAAATATCTGTCACTCTACCACATGAGTTCGGAGGCCAATCGATTGAGTCCGTCGCGCGTCAACGGCGCTGGGCCGGCGATCTGCTCTCGAATGTCGGGCGGCAGCCGTTCGGCATGCGTCGATAACGTATTTTTCAACAGACGAACGGAGGAATCCGAAACCGACCCTTCGCCGCGCAGCAGGTCATAGAGCGTCACGCCGGCATGGCAGAGAGCTTGCACATCTTCATTGACGTCATCACAAGGATAGAGGCCATTTGCCACTTCCTCAACAAGCGCCGCCGGCAGCTCGGCGTCGATTTTCAGCCAGTACGCCAGTTGCGCGTCTCGGTTTTCTTCGACTCCCAGCTCTTGCCAGTCGCGCAGCAAGGCGGCCATGTACCCGGCGCGTGCCGGCCAGAGTTCGGACATGGGCGTCCGTCCGGCAAAAGCGGTCGCACCCAATTCGGTTGGGGCGAGCGCTTCCACTTGCACCTGCTGCGTCCGGCTCGCGGCGGGGAAATCAAACCCACCTTGCGCAGGCCACAGCAGGAAGGCCAGGATAACGCCGGCAAGCGCCGCCGCGCCCCAAGCTGCTTTCCATGTCCAGGCAGCGGATCGCCAGCGTTCGATGATGTCCCGAACGGTTTGCACGAGGTTTGCCGACGCTTTGTTATGGTTGGCTTGTGTGACAGGCAGTCGCGCCAAAGCGTCGGCTTTCAGCGAAACGGGAAGCGATATTCCGTCCTCTCGGCCCGCGTTTAGAGCGGACGATGCCTGGCTCAAAGCGACGCGCGCGGGAAAGGAGGAGAGAAGAATTTTCCGAACAGCCAGCGCCTCGGCTTCCGGCAGCGCTCCGTCTAGGTACAGAGGCAGCTTCATCTCGTCGAATTCGAGCGGCTCGGCCGTCTCGCTCCGCGTCGCCTGCGCTAATCGACGAAAAGCCGCCATATCTTGCCACGCCCGGCGCCACTGCGGATCGTCTGAGAGTAGGCTTCGGATGCGGTCGCGATCGGGATGCCCGGCCGGATCTTCCAGGAATTCCATCAGCACCCGATCTATTGGCTTGTTGTCGCGTTCTTCAGCCATTCTTCTGTTTTCCGCGTCGTCGGAGACGACTCCTCTTTATATTTTACGGATCACCGCCTGCTTTTCCCCTTAATTTAGCGATCTTTTCCAGCGAGCCGTTCAGCAGATGCACCGCCGGGGCCAATTCCTCCCATGAAATTGCCTCCACGGCGAGCAAGCGTCGCAACTCCTCTTTGAACTTTTCGACTTCGCGATAAACGGCGTCGGCGTCCAGAAGACCGCTCAGTTGGGCAATTTCTCTGGCTTTCAGCGTGTTCTCGCTCCAGAAGGCGATGGCTCGACGGACGGTTTCCGGTTTGCCGGCTAGCAGCTTTTCGAAGATCCGGCAGACAAGACCGACTTTTTCGGCCGCCAGCGTCCGCTCGGTCTCCGCCTCCGGTCCGGGCTGGCGGTCGGGCGTGTCAATCGGACCACCTTTGCCGTCGTCTCCGAATCCATCGGAATCCAGCGACATCGGCGACGACCGCCGATTGCCGCTGGCCAGCAGCGACCAGCGTTGCGCTTCGCCCAGCGCGCACTCCACGTCCAGCGCGAGGCTTTCAAACTCGTTTTCGTCGGCGACATGGCGTTCGGCCAGCATGCGATGCAGTGTTTCCGCCCGGCTGCGACCCTGCCAGTAAATAGACTTGAACAGTTCGACGGCCGCCGTCCCCATGTCCTCGACGGCTTTGGGCGCCGTGCGCCGTCCATAGTGCTCGCGGCGCCAATCGCGGCAGAGATTGGCGCACACCTGAGCCAGCCAGGCGGCGAAGGTGCTGTCTGGATACTGCACCAGCGTCTTCAAATAGGCGCGGAAACGCGGCCCGCCTGGGCCCGCCGAACCCGTTTGATCGACCGGGGCGAGGGCATCGATGATGTAGAGAAACAGGTCGGCGGCGTCATCCTCATGCGCGCCGCCGAAGCGGCGGGCAATTCGGTAGATGAAATCGCCATGGGTGTCGAGAAACTCCCGCCAAGCGGCGGCGCATTCGCACGGATCTACTCTGGAGAGCCGCTCGACCAATTGCCTTTCGTGACAGTCTCGCTCCATTTTCCCGTATCGGCGGATGCATGAATTTACGCGTTTATACACCAAATTCAATTTGTTGTGGTATGCAAATGCGGAAAGGAGTGAAAATTTCCGTAGACCCGAAGAGAACGGGCTTAGGCGGCATGTGAGGTGGCGAGTGGAGCTATTGCCGGAGAGCACGGACAACAACGAGGGGGATGCCATGTCCCGGATGGACGGCTTATGGCTGGTGCTACTATTGGTGTTGACCTTCTTGTCGTCCTCCGCCCTGGCCGACGAGGCCGCCTGGTGCGAGGCGTTGGCCGATGCGCCGCGCGCGGCATCCGCCGATCCGGGCGTCAAACGCACCCTTGAGATTTGGGAAAGGATGAACAAACCGTTTAACGCGGTCTTCGGCCGCTCCACGGCCCTGACGGTGCTTTCCGGGCAAGCCCGGATCCGGGATCGCCCGCTGCCTCCCAACGCGTACTTGTGTCCCGGCGCGCCGGCGACCATCTTCGTGCCGCAGTCGCTCATCGATCTTGTGGCCGTTAAGAAAAAGTATCCGGAGGATTTTCTCGCCTTTGTACTCGGCCACGAACTCGGGCATCGGTTCAACGACTTGTCCCTGGACGGTTCAACGCGACTGAAAGCCTTTGCCCGTCCCGGCCGCGGGCTGGAGGATGAGGAATTGGCCGACCGGATTGGCGCGTTCCATGCGGCAATCGCCGGCTTTTCGCCGCGCCGCTTAGCGCGCGAGGAGACAATCGGAGCCTTTTTGACGGCTGAAGCCGAATGGCGGGCCGCGCAGACTGCTTCCCGAAAGACCAATTTGCTGCAAACGCTGGAAACCTTCGAAGCCTACGAAGAGTTGTATCAAACCGCACTGACCCTGGCCTTCGCCGATCAGCGCGAGATAGCCCTGCGCCTTTTAGCCTGGGTTGACGAGGTGGTCCAGGGACGCGGCGTGCCGCTGGCTGAGGTCAAGCTCGCCCGCGCCCATGTGCTAATGATGGACGCCGCTCCTTTCGCGCCGTGGATGCAGGAGGCGCGGCTGCCGGTGGATGTGTCGCAGCTTCGCTGTCTGCCGGTTTACGCCGAACACACGGCGTTGTGGGAGGAACCGAAGTATTTCGGCCGGACGCGCGCCCTGGGTCCGATCGAGCGCGCCCGGCAGCAATTGTTGGAGGCCCGGACCCACGTGCAGTTCGCCGCCGCCGCCGGCATGGATAAATTTTCTGTTGCCGCCGCGCAGAGCTGCATCTCCTTCTACCTTAGCGAAGCGGCTGATGCGAAACGGTGGCTCGCAGAAAGCCTCAATGCCGCGCCGTCGCCGCTGGCTGAAACGGTCCGCGCCGCGATGGAGAGCAACCAGGCTCTGACTACGTTCCTGTCGTTTCTCAGCCGGCATCCCGCGCCCGCCGTGGAGGAACGCGACGCCTACGCAAAATGGACACGTTTGCTGGCCAAGCTGAAACCTGAGGCTGTGGCCAATCCCCAATTGCTAGGCACTTTCGATGCGCTGGCCCGCGGAGCGGGCGACGTTTCCGAGTCCGCACCCGCATCAGCAAGCACATGCCGCGAAAAGCCAGTTGCGCGCGCGTCCGACCTGACGCCGATGTTGGTGGATACGCGACGGCTGCGCGGATTGTCGGATTGCCCGACAGGCTGGAAGCTTGATTTGTTTGTTTCTTTTGACGGCAAAACCGACGAGGCGGGCCGCGCCCCATCGCGGGAGTATGGCATGGCGGTGTGCGTTCCGCCTGACTCCGGTGGAGAGCGCAAACTGATCTCGCTTCGTCTGCACGATACTTCCAGTCCGAGCTACCGTATGGTGGACCTGCGCCTTCTACAACTGGACAACCCACCAGGCGTGCTGGGCGAGGAAGCTTTCTGGCGATGCCATTGCGACCGGATGGAGAAGCGCGGCGTCTCCGGCCAGGGGCGCATCGCCTATTTCGGACGCTGCTGGGAGATCGGCCTGCCAGGCGACGTGGTGTTGCTGGCCGATGGACAGCGGGTGGTTCAAGTGAACGTGCTCATCGAATGAAAGATGGAAAAAGATGCATACCCATGAGCTTTTCCGCGAAGGCCCCGATTATATTTTCAATAGGCTTGACAGAACCGTCGTTCTGTTACAGAAATCATCCCGCAATTTCCTTTACAAACCAGCGTGGTGCTCAGGAGCAAAAGCCATGAAGACACCGGCCCGTTGCAGCAGCTTCGTAGCGGCCTGTATCCTATTTGGCCTATTTGTTGTTTCTTGCGCCCAAAAGGAGGCCGATCAGAGCGGATTGCCCTGCCAGCCTGGAGTTTCCGAGCCCTGCTATACCGGCTTGGCCGGCACGGCCGGCGTCGGCGTCTGCCGGACAGGCCAGAGTTTTTGCTGGGAGGAAGGCGGCGTGGTCTACGGGCCGGTCTGCCGCAATCAGGTGACGCCGGTGCGCGAAACCTGCAACGGGTTGGATGACGACTGCGACGGCGAAGCGGACAATAACGGGGCCTGCGCGGAGGAAGCGATCCAGCAGATCAAGGATGAGATCGGCGACGTGGCCGTGGTGATCCGCCCCGAACTGTCCGGCACGTATCTGGCCGTCAACAGTCATTGGGCGAGCCTTTATTATTGCCCTGCCGACCGGTCGGATGAACGCTGCGTCTATTATTTTCTCAATCGCTTCGCCGAATCCTTGTTCGGTCTGAAACGGCTGAACGAACAACTTGTGGAAACGAAACGCTCCCGGCTGCCAGGCGGCGGCGTGGTGGTTGCGTTTCGGCAATATCATCGGGGCATCCCCGTGGAAGGAGGCGGGCTTTCTGTCAGTGCGAACGAAAGCCGCATCGCTCATGTCTTCTCCACCGTCCTTCCCGTGCGTGAGGACACACCGACAGAACCTATGTTGCCGGAAGAGGAACTACCGAGCATCATCGACGGTTACAACGGCGACGGCATCGTCTCGTTGACGATCTACACCAAGCGCGACGCGGGCGGTTATTTGCCGGAAACGGATTTCCAGGAGCAAGTGCTGGCTTATAAGGTCCAGGACGGCGGCCGCGTGTACTTCGTCCAGGCGGCCAGCGACCGGCCGGCCGTTTTGGGCGACGGCGACGAGGACGTGGAATCGGAAATGGATGGAGTAGCCTACCCCTTCGCCCGCGTCCTCTATGCCTACAATCTCGGCCAGGGAAACCTGAAACACGAAATACGTGGCATGGCTGCAGGGGCGGAGTTACTCGGTACGGACCAGATTGACGAATTGCTAGATTCGTTTTGCAAGTATACCAGCGAGGATATTCTGCCATGCGGACAATCGGGCCATTTCGAAGTCTGCCTGCCCGACGGGACTCAGGCAGAATGCGGGGCGCCTGAGAACTATTGCAGCCAGCTCTCGTCGGGCTTGACCTGCGAACCGGACGACGAGGGCGCCGAGGTGGCAAGCTGTTCAACCAGCGATAGAATTTATATTTGCCCCGGCGAACCGGCGGATCCGGAAAATATACTCCACGAGGCCAGCCATCACCTTTTCTCGCCCTATTTCGAACCCGCAACCGTAGCCGATTATTCGATCTCCGAGGCTTTGGCGATTTTCCATTCCGAGCTTTTTCAATGCTACGAGAAATACCTGCGCCATGTTTCCCCGGCGGGCGGCGAGTATGCCTGCGATTGGGATACGCCGCACGGGGATTTGTCCGTCGCGCCTTTGTCGATTGCCACCAGCGAGGATTTATCAGGCATCTACGACAATGCGCTGATCCTCGGCCATGCGCTTTATCTGATTTGGAAACACTTCAGCGATGGCTTCCTTTACGATTTCTATATGCACGGCGGACAACCGCCCTTGAGTGAGGGCGATCTTTTGGCCAACCGCAAAATGCGGCGACTGATCTATGCGGCGGTGCGCCATTACCTAAGCGCTTTCGAGGGCGCCCAGAGGAGCGTAAGGTTGGAAACGCTCAACGAAATCCTCTTTTCGGCCTGCGTCGATTTGAAATCCATGCAGAGAGACGAAGAAAGCATGATTTTCACGAACGCGGATTGCACCGCCGTCCGCTCCGCTTTCAAGAGCGTGGGGCTTGAGTATCGCGGTCTCAACACAACGCTGCAATCGTTCGTAGAGTTGTGCAACGGCATTGACGACAACGACGACGGACTGGTGGACAACTGCATTGATTTTGCATCCGGCATGTGCGAGCGCAACAACACGCTCGCCCGCTCATATTACACCGGCGACCCGCGCAAGCTTGGAGTGGGAGAGTGCGGTGCCGGATTTCAGAAATGCGTCGATGGCGAATGGCAATGGCTGTTGCCGCAATACTCTGGTCAGGAGGAAACCTGCAACTACAAGGATGATGACTGCGATGGACTCACGGACGAAGAGGGCGGCATTCCGTACGGCCTCCAGGTCGTCTATATGCTCGATCGCGACAAGGATTGCTACGGGGGACTGGGAGAAAAAATCTATCTCTGTACGGAAATGCCCGAACGGAAATTGCCTCCAGACAGTGCCATCGGGAAAGCAGTCGCCAATGGCGAATGCGGTGTTCCGAGCGATGCCGGAATAGCGTTTTACGTTCCCTATGTGAACGGCAATGACTGCAACGACGACAGGTCAGATATACATCCCAATGCCGAGGAGCGCTGCAATTCGGTTGATGACAACTGCGTGAGCGGAGTCGACGAAAAGTGGCCGAGCCTCGGACAGCAGTGCTCAGATGGAGAAGGCGAGTGCAAGGTGTTTGGCGCTATGGTATGCAAACCGGACCAGTCCGGCATAGAATGCAACGCAGAGGAACTTCCTCCGAAGAGATATTATTATGATCGTGATAAGGATGGTTATACAACGGGTGATTTTATCGAAACATGTTCGCCAGACCTTGGTTTGATGATCCTGGAAGACGAGAGAGTGGGCGGCGGCGATTGCGCTGATTTTGACAGAGACAGACATCCTGGCGCGGAAGAAGTGTGCAATGGCGTGGATGACGATTGCGATGATAAAAAGGACGAATCAGCAAACGGAGTGGAAAACAGCATATGCCCTAAGTTTGTTGACGGCGGGGAATATACGGTCAGTCTCGATTGGAAAGGGGGAGGCGACTGCGATTTTGCCGGCGGAGGCGTCAATGTTGATGTGAAGGTGTACCTGTCTGAGAAGGGAACCAAGCTTCACATCCAAATATGCGTTGAAATGACAGAACTGGAGTCGGATTGGACTTATGGGAAGACGTGCGTGGAAAAAGATATTGAAATCGGTTATCGATTTTCAGTAGAAAGCGCGGATGCGCAACATTCTTATCAGAGCACCTCGCACAACGAGATCGATGTAGTGCAATTGGACAATGCAATATATCACGGTGTTTCGAATGATTTGGACAATATTATAAGAAGCATTAAATGCAAGACGGACCAGGATGACGACGACATGGCGCCGCAATGCTCCGCAGGCTATTCCGACTGCTCCGGGTGTTGGATAAAACTAAACAACATTCATGCGCAGGGGTACTGAAATGCCTTCTCACGGCGGAAAAATATACTGCATCATGGCGAAAGGCCTGACGGTTTTGTTAATCGCCTGTTTGTTGATCTCCTGCATTTCCAACGATTATCCCGCCACAGAAGAAAGAATTTGCTCTCCTGAAGACTTTCAATTTTGCTTCTGCGCCAACGGCAGCGAGGGGCAGCAGATCTGCGCCGCCGACGGCTTTTCCTGGAGTTCGTGCCAGCGATGCTACGCCGTCGGCGACTGCCGTGACTGCGGCGAGCTGTTCGATGGAGACGAAGACATCGAGGAGCAGGAACCCGAGCCGGATTTTTCCTTCGACGACTCCCCCAACGGCGGCGACGCCGATGGGGGCGTGGACGGCGAGGAGGAAGTTATTTCCGCCTGGGCGCGGCTGTGCGAAGAGCCGAACTTCGGGGGCCGTTGCCGTGAGTTTACACTGGAATCGGGCTGCAACTTTGTCGGTCTGCTTCCTCCGGCCGATGGCGACGAGGAGATGGATTTCTCTTCCGAAGAATCGGACGCCGACGCTCAGGGCTGGGCGGCATCCCTGGAATTCAGGGCCGCAGACGACCTGTGGTTGAGATTCGGAGACGACGCATGCGGCGAGGAAAGCACATTCGGTTGCTGCTATAGGGGAGCGGGCGACGCCTCGACTGTGCAGTTGAGCGACCTCGACGAGGTGGACGAAAACGCCTGCGAGGGAAGTATCGAAGCGGGGCTCAGTCAGCGCATCAATGCGATCACACTTACGAAAAACGCCCATTGCGAATCGGTCGCAGAACCATAGTTAGCAAAAGTTGGGATGGGGGAACCAGCGCTTAAAACGACCTTCCCGGAAAATTGCTCGCATATCCGTTATGAACCAAGGAACGAGAGGATGCGGCGAAGCATTGCGGAAAGCTTGGGGCGCAGATTCCCATTTCGATTGGAACGAGCGGATGCAAACGGGAGCCTGTATAGAAAGCGAGAACCCGATGCCGATTGCGACTCGCATTATTCGTACCATCCTGCTGTTGACGGTGACACTCGCTATGACGCTCGCCGTTTTCCCTCTACCACCGGTCTTCGCCGCCGACGAGGCGCTGCAAATCGATTCGGCCAGCGCGTCGTCGCTTCTGTCGCAACTCCGCGTACCGCCGCCGAAAAGCGGCAATCCGCATCCCTGCTTGGCGCCGGGAGCGGTGCTCAAAGCCCTCGAAATGCGGCAAAGCCAAACTGATTTCACTTTCCATCGCTATCTGGATGAGCAAGGCGCTTGGCGGCTATGGCCGTTCGCTTATTCTTCCAAATCGCCCGGGGAGACGGTATTTTACGTTGTGACCAGCATTTCTTGGGGGAATATGCGTTCCTGGTTTCTGGAGGAAATGAATCTGGCCGAACTTGATGGACAGTGCGTCATCAAGCAGACGCGGCGGTACGGCTTCGCCCCCTCGGAGGACCTGACCGTTTTTCAAGCCGCCAGCGTCCTCTTTTCATCCTGGAAATCCTACATGGAAAAAATCAGCCGCCTGGAGCGAGCCACGGAGTGGGTTTCCATGCATGATCTGCTGGCTTGGCCAGATCCGTTAATGTATTCGCCGGAGTATCTCGCTCTCCTTCCGGAAACGTCGTTCGAAAAAGTGCGTCAGGGCGACATCGCCCTGGACTCCAGCGGGCGTTTCGTCGTCGCCCGCGCCGGCCATGATTATTTCGAGGCCAGGCGCGAATCCTTCTGGGCATTCGTGCAAACTCAGAAGGGTTGGGAGAAACTATCCGACGAGACGTTGTCCAAGCTGACTTGGCGGCGGCCGGTAGCGGAATTCTGGGAAGGCCGGCCCACGCGGTTCAATACGGTGGGCGGCCACGACTGCGACCACGACGGTTTCCATGCCGGCATGGACTCCTGCCCCTGCTGCGCCGAGGACGGAGAAGACCCATGCGCCACCGATGGCTGCTCCTGCACTGGCGGCAAGGGAGGAATCACGCCGGGCTTTCAGAGCGCCGTCGGTCTCCTTTATTCGCACCCGGAGGTCATGGGCCTCGTGGAGGGAGGCCTGTCGCTGAGCCACCCGCGTGTCTCATTCAGCCTGACGCTGGGCCTGGTCCATAACCTTGACCGTACTCGACTTGGCCTGGGCATTCACGGTCGTTTTCTGTTCCCTTTCCTTACGCGACCGAAATTCCCTATCGAATGGTACCTCGGCGCAAGCTCCGTCTCCCTCAATGAACATTACGCCGGCGACCAGCCCAATCCGGTACGGATCTATTTAGGGCGGACCGGTATCGACTGGGTATTTTACGAAAGCGAACATCATCGCCTGGCGCTGGATGCCGGAATCGCCTTGGGGGCGCGTCAGCGCACGGTGTCGTACATCAAGGGTGCGCGGGAAGAGCGCAATCAGGAAACGGCTTTTTCCGGCGGCTTGGGATTAATGCTGCGTTGGGACGCCCGATGATGGGCGTCGCGTGACAGGTGCGGAGATGCGTAAATTTGTTCTCGCTTTGATGGCGGTCGGCTTGCTGCATTATGGTGCGACGACCATCGTGCTCGCCGATCCTGGCCAAGTCGCCAGGGAAGGCGCCGCTCCGCCTTCCCCGGATATCCAGGAATCCACGGCTGAGCCGATCGATGTCGTTTACGCCCAAGTGGCGCGGCAGATCCGTCGCGAAATCCATTTCCTTACGGTTCTGCGCGCCTTCAATACGCCTTTCGACGAACATCTTATCGCCAAGGGACTGACATGGCGCGTGCCCGTGGGAAATCAGTGGCACGAGAGCCGCGTCGAAGTCGGGCGGGACTACCTTTTCTTTCTCCGGCGGAAAAGCAATTCCGATCTGGTTTGGACGCACGAACAGGCCGGAACCGTGCCGCCCCTGCCCGTGCATGAGCGAATCGTCGTCGGGTCTATCCTTACGCCTGAACTGGGATTTGAGGTTTCGGAGTTCGTTTCCGAAGAACCGATCGTTGAAATACTGCCCGTTGATCTGAGGGAAAAGCTCAGATATGATCCCATAAAAAAACTTCTCTTCTTCGAAGGGCCGATGCAAGACAAGGAAACCGAGTCTCTAAGTCGGCTTTTCTCAAGCCTATACGACGATGCCGCCGTCAACCGCCTATGGAAACGCTCCCTGCATTTTCACAAAATCCCCCTCGATGTGGTAGAGGGGTGGTATGAGGCCCTTGCGGCCCGTCAGACAGGGCGGGAGCTTTCGGAAGACCCGATAGACTGCCCTTCTCCGACGCCTTGGCATTCCCAGACGCGGCAGGGTTGGACATCGTGTCTGCAAAGCGCCATCCGGGAAGCGGCGTCGCAACATAGTGAATTTGATTTGTTGGCGACGTACATCAAGATGCTGCACACGGCGAAAGTTCCTATTGATGGTGCGGATCTGGGATCCATCGCCTGCGGTTTGGAGAAAGGCGCCTGCAAGGGAGATCCAACCACGTCAGCCGTCGCCTTGGATGCGTTGGCTGACGCCAATATACGGATTTCTCTGCCCGTCATGGTCCGGGCCTTGGAGCATCAACACGCGATGGTGCAAACCGTGGCGATTCGACACCTCCAATCGTTTGTCGAACACGGCCGGCTGGAATCGGCGCAGCAGTGGGGGAAAAACCCCAATGCGCGCCGAAAGCGGGCTAGACCCGAAAACATCCAGGCGCAGGATGTGACGGCCATTCTGCAGTATTTCCTGATGGGGGCGTCTTCGGAGACACCGAGTCCTACCGAATATCTGCCTTTCCCCAAGCGTCACGATTCACCCTACCATGCCACGCTTGCCGCGTTGATCCAGATCGGCACCGATCAAGCCATCGAGGCGCTTGCCAACGAATTTTGCAATCTTGACTTTTTGCCCGACGGAACCGCGCTCTGCCCGCGCACCCCCGAACAGATGGATATAATCGAAACCTTGGGGGTTTACGGATTTTCCGGTATGGATGCCTATTTCATCAAATATTTCAAGCGGTTCGACGATCAAACGCAAAAGCGGGTCAGTATGGTGCTAAACCGTAAGGACCAGTCCATCGCCGAAGCCAAGCTCATCAAGACATACGATTCCAGCCGGCAGGCTGATGTCCGTCTGGGAGTTGTCATGGCGCTGGCAACTCCCGAAAATCTCTCCGAAGCAACGCAAAAATTGATGGTCCGTGCGGCGATCGACGATCCGGATGAAACCATCCGCGAAACCGCCAAACGAAGGCTTCTGAAGGACTACGATATTTCCTTGTTTGACGATATCGCACGCATCTACTTGCGGGAACACGACGATTCGCATCCGGCGAACGCCTCCCGGCGCATTCGCGACGAGGCTTGGGAATGGTTTAGGCAAATGAGGATGCAGATTCTCGAACACTATTTACATGAACCCGATGAGGGAAAACGCCGGCTCGCGCTGTCAAGTCTGTTTTTGGCCGAAGATAACGTGGATGCGACGCGCAAGATCTGCCTGGAACGCGAACGCGGCGGAAGCCTTGCCTCCTTCTGCGAAGGAGCTTGCCCGCTCAAAGAATTTCGTTGCGCATTGGACGGGCGCACCGTAGAGACCTGCATGATCGGCTCGGATGGTCATTTCAAATGGCGCAAGGTGTCTGTTTGCCAAGCGGACCACTGCGTCGAAGTGGACCGTTCTCTCCTTTGCGAGGAGGAAGGCGGCTTGCGCCCCGAATTCAAGCCGATCCCGCTTTTGTCCGATCAATGCTTTTCCGATCAGAAACGTTTGGCTGTGTGCAAGGTTTGCGATCCGGGCGAGTACGAGACAAGCAGTTGCGTCGACGGCCAGCCCAGGTTGATTCGGCGATGCGGCCAGGGCACCGGATACCAGATGGAGGAATCTCTCTGTCCGCCCAACACCAGTTGTGCCCCGGTGGATGAGGGAATGGTGAGCTGCGTGGAGAGTGGCTATTAGGGTCTTGCAAGATGCTTCAAGGATAAGGAAAATATGCGGGTAAATTCGTATATCCTGTCTGTCGCTTTCCTTTGCCGACGGGGACTGGCTGTTATTCTTGCCGTGTTGGCGACAGTTTCGCCCGTTATGGCGCGGGATGTTTCCACTGCGCGAGGAGTAAAGGTAAAGTCCGAGGCGCCTGAATCTGTGACGGCAGAGAAAATCCTGTTCGGCCGCTCTTACGCCGTAGTCATTGGCGTCAGCCATTACGCCGACGACCGTTTCGAGCCCTTGGCGGGCGCGGCGCGCGATGCGCGAGCCGTGGGTGAGGTGCTTAAACAACACGGGTTCCAGGTGAAAACCTTCCTCGACCAAGCCGCGACTCGCGACGCATTGCGGACCCACCTCAGCAAGACTTTGCTTGAGCTGGTCCAACCGCGTGATCGAGTGGTTGTATTTTTTGCAGGGCATGGAGACACTCTTGGCGAAGACCGTGACGCCATTGGCTACATCCTCCCTTACGATACGGACTTCGGAATGACCGCCGTTGGCGGGATTTCCATGACCGAAATCCGCCAATGGTTCATGCTTTACAAAGCCAACCAAGTGATGTTCGCGGCCGATTCTTGCTATTCTGGCTTGACGATTCCACCCTGGCGCGCTCCTCCCCAAAAGAGTAATGAAGAAGAGCCATTGGGAAATCCTCCCCAAGGAGCTTCCCTCCGCTCACCGCCAACGCTTGACCCGGAAACATTAGAGGCGTTGATCGACAAGACCTCCGAGAAGACGCTCATTCTCATGACTGCAGGAAAGCGCGGGCAAAAGGCGCTGGAATATGAACGAGCGGGCCACGGCATGTTTTCGTATTTCTTCATCGAGGCGCTCAAGGGAGCGGCCGTCCGCCCGGGCAAAGCGTATCTGACGGCAAAAGATATCGCCACGCGTTTGGACGAAACGGTTCCGGTTACTGCGAAGCGCGAATATGGGGTGAGTCAGGATCCCCAAATAGGCATACTAGGCGAAGGCGATTTCATTTTTTTAGTAAACACAGACCAACCGCTGAGTCTTGGCTTCAATCCGGCAGGAATAGGCTTGCGTTCGGCGTCCCATCGCTGCGGCGGGCCATTCAACGCGTTCAGAGCGAACTGCCCATTGAGTCCGCAGGGAAAGGCGGGGCACGGGTTGTTTTGGAGTGGCCTCGGACTTGTTGTTGTCGGGGGGGGCGCGACCGGTATGGTCGTTTACACCGGAGAGCGGATCGAGGATGGCGACACCTCGTTGAAGAGCGACAATTACACATGGTCGGTGGTCTCCATCACCGGTCTGAGCGTGGGCGGAGTGGCAATGCTGGCGGGGTTGGTCCTCTGGGCCATCGATCCAGGTTATACCGACTCCCAAGCTGCTCATGCCTTGGGTCTGGGATTTAGTGGACGAGAAGCACAGCGCTCGACGAGCCTGACGTGGACATGGTAGGACCATGAACGCCCTGCACATAAGCGAAACCCTGTTCCCATTGATGCGGATCGCCTCCGTTGCGGCGATCATGTTTTTCTTTTCCGGATGCGGTTATTATTTTGCGGATGACTCCGACGCGGCGGAAGATGGGGATGCGGAAAGCGCCGATGACGAGTCAAATGAAATGGATGACGAATCGGCAACACTGCATCCGAAATGGGTGCGCATTGGAAGTGGAATGTTCGATCTTGGGTGCTCGGCCGAAGAAGCGAACGGGGCGGGCGACCCCGCAATATGCGACGACGGAGATGACATAGACGGCAATCAGGCGAAAAGGGTTTCTGTCGCGGCGTTCGAAATGACTGAAACCGAAATCACCCGGCGCCAAATGGCGGACTGGATGCCAGCCGAGGAGAATCGGAGCCTTGAGGAAGGTGACGATTTTCCCGCGACGAATGTCACCTGGGATAAGGCAAGAGAATTCTGCAAATTGATCGGCGGTCGCCTTCCCAGCGAAGCCGAATGGGAATATGCTGCACGGGGCGGCGATATCGAGCAGAAAACGATCATCCGGAATTGCAATTCCGATGCAAGTTGTGAAACTGAGCGCGACTGTATGCATTGCATAGCGAACTATGACGCAGAGGAAGTTGGGCCGGTGCGGCGAAAGCTGCCTAATGCGGCGGGGTTGTACGACATGCTCGGCAATGTCTGGGAATGGATGGAAGATGATTTCATGGGAAACGAGGCTTATCCCGGAGAACGCTCCAACGCGTGCCCCATTCGATCGAACCCGGCATCAAAAACACTGCGCGGCGGTGATTGGAGGAGCGTGATTG
The DNA here is from genome assembly GCA_003598065.1 of Myxococcales bacterium. Taxonomy (GTDB): domain Bacteria; phylum Myxococcota_A; class SURF-8; order SURF-8; family SURF-8; genus SURF-8. The sequence continues at coordinate 35,527 of QZKR01000051.1, forward strand.
TGCCTTACTTCACCCGCCAGGGAGCTTACCACATTTCTGCCGACTACGAATCCGAGGATTTGACGGTTGGCTTTCGTTGCGCCCGCGGTTCAGGGCTGGCGGAATGCGAAGAATAGGACACCACTTATTTCACAGTCCTGGTCGAATATATCATCCATGTTAAGCGCCGATCGAAGCGTCGTAAAGCGCTATACTTTTTCGCTCTCCGCACTCGAATTCTCGCTGGCGTCGACATCCAAGATCGCCGGCTGTTGCTGACCCGACCAGGGCGGTTGCGGGGCGAGTCTCCACCGTTCTGCTTGCTTTTCCTCCCGGAAACGATTAATTTCAGACCGGAATTTCACCTGCATATCCGTAGACAAATACCAGGAATTGGAGGAATCCGTCGTGGCGAAGACCTCGCGAAAATGGCTGCGGATTGCCCTGGCGAGCCTGTTGCTGCTTGCCGGCTTTTTCGAATCGCCGTCCTTGGCAGGGCAGCGCGGCGTCTACGTCACGCCGGTGCCTGGCAAGGAAGGCGGGCTGCTAGGCCCCACCAAGATCTACGACCGCTCCTACGCCGTGGTCATCGGCATCAACCGCTACCAGAAGCTCCCCACGCTCACGGCCGCCGTCGCCGACGCCGAGGAGGTGGCCAAGGTTCTGGAAAACCACGGATTCGAGGTGGCCCTGCTGCGCGACGGGGAAGCCACGCGCGACGCGATCCGCATCCTGCTGGGCGACTCCCTGCGCCGGAAGGCGGAGACGAACGACCGGGTGCTTGTTTTCTTTTCCGGCCACGGCGACCGGCCCGACGCGATGGGCTACCTGATGCCGGTGGACGGAGACTACAAATCGCCCGTCTCCACGGGCATCTCGCTCAAAGAGATGCAGGACTGGTTCGACACCTACCGCGCCAAGCACGTGATGTTCGTGGCCGACGCCTGCTACAGCGGCCTCGCCCTGCCCGTGACGAAGGCCGCGCCGCTGGACCCGGAGACGAAAAACTATCTGAAGATCATCACCTCCAGGCCGGTGCGTCTGGCGATGGTGGCCGGGGGCCGCGACGAGGAGGCGCTGGAGTGGCGCGGCAAGGGATTGTTCACCCGCTACTTCCTGGAAGCGCTTTCCGGCTCGGCGGACGAAAACCGGGACGGGATCATCGAGGCGCGCGAGATCGATGGGTACGTGCGCCCGCTCGTCGTGATGATGGCCAGCCAGCAATTCCGCAAGACGCAGGTGCCGCACATGGGCCGCGACGGCGAGGGGGAATTCGCGTTCCTCAACCCGCTGGGAGCCAGGCTGATGCTGGGGAGCCTGAAAGTGGCGAGCAGGCCGGAGGGCGGGCGAGTGTTGGTCAATGGCCAGGACACAGGGGTGCGAACCCCTGGCATGGTGGGCGACCTCAAACCGGGCCGGTACAAGGTTGCGGTGGAGAAGGACGGCCAGCGCTCTACCGAAATAGAAGTGGAGATCAATGCGGGTAGTGAATCACCGGTGGCGCTGGCCTTGCCGTATGTGATCGAGAGGGTCGTTGGGAGGGAAGGCCCGCGCCCCTTGGCGCAGGGGAGGCTGGTGGCGAAAGCCACACGCAAAGAGACGGGCGAGGCGCTCGTAGGCGAGGTGTGGGCCAACGGGGTGAAGGTGGGGAGGACGGGCAATCCGCTTTCGCTCGATCCGGGTGTTTACAACCTGGAGGTGCGCTTCCAGGATAAGCCTCTGTATAAAGAGCAGGTGCGTGTGGCATCAGGCGGCGAGACGACGGTGAAGGCGTTTTTCTCTTGGCCGCTGGAGAAGCCGCAGGTTGAACAGACCTACGCGCCGAAGAGTGGGATGTCGGCCATGGCCAAGGGCGGCTGGTCCTTGCTGGGCATTGGTGCAGCGGGGATCGTCGCCGGCGGGGTGATGTACAAGCTAGCGCAGGACGAGATCGACGCGCAGGCGTCGTCCGGAAGCGGCGACCAGTCGGCCTACGACGCTTATGGCGCATCTGCCTACACGGGTTTTGCCGTGGGGGGAGCGGCGCTGGCGACGGGCGCGATTCTGCTCATCGTGAATGCAACGCAGAAACCGGCGGCGGCGGCCTATGTTCCCGTTCTGGAATCGGACGGGAAAGGCCTAATGGCCTCTTGGCGCTGGAGTTGGTGAGGTGACAGCCTTGCGCGCGCTACGGTTTCTGCTTGGTCTCCTGTTTCTGTGTTGGAGCTTATGCTCCTGCCTGGAATGGCCGGAGGTGGGCGGTGAAGGCCAGCCCTGCGTGGCCAATGGGACCTGCGTATCCGGTTTGGCGTGCGTGGATGGGCAGTGCGTATCTCTGGATGCTTCTGACGGAGACGAAGACGCCAACGGCAAAACAGACGGCGATGCAGACGGCGATGCAGACGGCGACACAGACAACAACACTGACAGCGACACCGGCGGCGTCCACCTCTGGAGTAGGCGTTTCGGCTCGACCGGCTGGGACACCGGCTATTCCGTCGCAGTCGACAGCGGCGGGAATGTCCTGGTGACGGGGAGTTTTCTCGGCACGGTCAACTTTGGCGGTGACGATTTGACCAGCAATGGCGATGATGACATTTTCCTGGCCAAGTACGATACCTATGGCAACCACATCTGGAGCAAGCACTTCGGCGCGGCCGACGGCGATGGTGGCACTTCCGTTTCGATCGACGGCAGCGGGAATGTCCTGATGACGGGGAGTTTTCGCGGCACGGTCAACTTCGGCGGCAACGATTTAACCAGTGCGGGTTGGAATAATATTTTCCTGGCCAAGTTCGACGGCGACGGCCACCACATCTGGAGCAAGCATTTCGGCGCAAATCACATCGGGGAAACAGGCAATTCCGTCTCGGTCGACGGCGACAGGAATGTCCTGGTGACAGGGAAATTTCTAGGCACGGTCAACTTTGGCGGCGACGACTTAACAAGCGAGGGCGACGAGGACATTTTCCTGGCCAAGTATGACAGCGATGGCAACCACCTTTGGAGTAAGCGCTTCGGCGCGGACGGCTATGATAATGGTCAGTCAGTCTCGGTCGATGGTAACGGGAACGTCCTAGTGACAGGGTACTTTAACGGTAGGGTAAGCTTCGGTGGCCCCTATTTTACAAGTTTCGGTAATCATAGTGACATTTTCCTTGCTAAGTTCGATGACGGCGGAAACCACATATGGAGCAAACAATTCGGCTCGGGCAGTTATGACGAAGGATATTCCGTTTCGGTCGATCAGGACGGGAACGTTTTCGCAACGGGCATTTTTCAGCAAATAGTCAGCTTCGGCGGCGAGGATTTGATTAGCGAGGGAGACTTAGACATTTTTCTGGCCAAGTTCAGCAGCAATGGTAGCCACATCTGGAGCAAGCGTTTTGGTTCGTATGACGAGGATATCGGCACTTCCGTTTCGGTTGACCGCAGCGGGGATATCCTAGTGACGGGACAATTCCACGACACGGTCAATTTCGGCGGCGATGATCTGACCAGCGCTGATAATTATGACATCTTCATGATGAAATGTGGCCGCTGAAGACGATGCCATGTCATACGGCTCCCGCACGCCCACGCAGAGGCCAGGATAGTTGACCGGTCAACCGTCCAATGCCTTGCTGATCGGGACAACACCGCGGCGATGTTGAGCTTTTACTTTTTTAACCCTTTGAAAGTGCGGATGGCGCTCTCCGCGAAAAATAGATGAGGTAATGAAGGCACGCATCTTACGACTCTTGCTTGGTCTCCTGTTTCTGTGCTGGAGCTTATGCTCTTGCCTGGAGTGGCCGGAATACACACCTCCCGGAGATCCTCAGCTTACCTGGGTTTCGATCCCGGCTGGCACATTCCAGATGGGCTGTGTGCCGCAAGACGAGGATTGCGAAAGCGATGAAATCCCCCGTCATTCGGTAACGGTTTCGGCCTTCGAGATGACGGAAACGGAAATTACCCAGGCCCAGTACGTAGCAATTATCGGCAGCAACCCAAGCCGCTTCCATAATTGCCCGGATTGTCCGGTGGAACAGGTGGACTGGTACGATGCCAAGGTTTTTTGCGAGGCGGTTGGGGGTCGCTTGCCTTCCGAGGCGGAATGGGAGTATGCGGCGCGGGCGATAACAACCACCATATTTTATTGCGGTGACAACCCAAGCTGCCTGGACAGTATCGCTTGTTGGAATACAAACATTCCATGCCCCGTCGGCCAGAAAACGGCGAACGATTTTGGCCTGTATAACATGCTGGGAAACGTGTGCGAATGGACCGAAGACTGCTGGCATGATAATTACACGGGGGTGCCGACAACAGGCAGCGTCTGGGCAGGTGTGGACTGCTCATACCGTGTCTTGCGCGGCGGGGGTTGGTACCTCGACGCCGAGACCATCCGCGCTTCGAATCGGGCCGGGAACAAGCCGGGCAACCCAAACGACATCGACGGGTTCCGATGTTCCCGGGACGAAAATTGACCCTTTGGCGGAAAATCAATGAAATAATGAAGGTACGTATCTTGCGACTCCTGCTTGGTCTCCTGTTTCTGTGCTGGAGCTTATGTTCCTGCCTGGAGTGGCCGGAATACTCACTCCCCGAGGGCGAAGAAGGCGGCCTCTGCAGAGGAGACGAGCCCCTTTGCAATGAAGGCTTGGTTTGCAATCTCGATACCGATAGCTGTGAAGCCCCAGTAACCGATGGGGACGCCTTTACGACCTGGACCGATTCCTCCTCCGGCCTGGCATGGCAGAACCCGGAAGCCGGGGATGCCATGATTTGGCAGGAAGCAAAGGATTACTGTTCCAACCTTACGCTGGATGGCGGGGGCTGGAGGCTGCCGAAAATTAGTGAATTGCGCGGGCTGATCCGAGGTTGCTCTGCGACCGAATCGGGCGGAAGCTGCGATATTGACGATGAAGATTGTCTAGAATGGTCCTGCTGGGACAGTCTCTGCACGGGCTGCTCAAATGGCGATGGTCCTGCGGATGGTTGCTACTGGCCGGATGAGATGGAGGGTGTGTGCAAATCCTACTGGTCCTCCTCGCCTAGCGAGGGTACCGAGGATGACGCTTGGCACGTGTACTTTAACGCCGGTGGGGTGTACAACGACTCAATCAGCCGCAGCTACAAAGTCCGTTGTGTAAGGTAGGTCGCCCGGGAGAAACCGAGAGCCCTTCCTGGGAATCATTACAGGACTGAAACCAAAATACCAGGAAAGTTAGAGACAAATGAGCCGTTTTCAAAAGGCTTTGGGTGTCCCTGTTGATAGCACTGAATGTTTGGAGCAGGCCGACAACACACCGCTTTCGTTGGTGATAGGTTTTGTGAGGCATTGGCAACATAATGACGAGACGTGAATACTTTACGGCGAAGTGCCTTTTCATATTCGCCCTGGCGCTCCCGTCCTGTCTCGAATGGCCAGAGGTCGGCGGCGAGGATCAACCATGTGCGGACAGCGGCAGTTGCTGGGAGGGATTGGACTGCTGCGACGACTTTGTTTGCCGTGAGAGTTGCACCACGGACGGGGACGCCGTGGACGGGGAAGAGTGGACTCCTCACGACCCTCAACTTACCTGGGTTTCCATTCCTTCAGGTACCTTTCAGATGGGCTGCGTACCTCAGGAGGACGGTTGTTACGATAACGTAGAGCCTCGTCATTCCGTGTCCGTTTCGGCGTTTGAGATGACGGAAACGGAAGTCACCGAGCGCCAGTACTATGCCTTGACGGGGCAGCGGCAGATGTATTTCTCAAGCAACGGCTGGGACTGCCCGGTGGGTGGTGTGGGTTGGGACGAAGCTAAAGCCTTCTGCGAGGCAGTGGGTGGACGTTTGCCAAGCGAAGCGGAATGGGAGTACGCAGCGCGTGCAGGTACGACAACAATCTACTACTGCGGCGACGAGTCAAGCTGCCTGGACGACATCGCTTGGTTTGAAGATAACAGCTATTATAAATTGCAGCCCGTTGGTGGGAAGGACCCGAACGCCTTCGGCTTGTATGACATAATAGGGAATGTAGTGGAATGGGTTGAGGATTGCTGGCATTCTAACTACGACAGTGCTCAAAGTACTGGTGGAGTCTGGGCAGGCGGCGATTGCTCGGAGCGTGTGGTGCGGGGTGGGGGTGTGTACGACCATGCTGGGATCTTGAGTTTGTCGTTCCGTTACAGTATCACTCCCGGCACACATGGCGACGCCACCGGGTTTCGCTGCTCCCGGGACGAAAATTGATCCTTTAGCGGAAGATCAATGAAATAATAAAGGTGCGTATCTTGCGACTTTTGCTCGGTCTCCTAATTTTGTGCTGGAGCTTATGCTCCTGCCTGGAGTGGCCTGGGGATCCCCAGCTGACCTGGGTGTCAATCCCCGCGGGCACGTTTCAGATGGGCTGCGTGCCGCAAGACGAGGCTTGTTATAGCGATGAAAGCCCCCGGCATTCGGTGACGGTTTCGGCTTTCAAGATGACGGAGACGGAGATCACCCAGCATCAGTACTACGCTGTGACGGGCGAGCGGCCGAGTTATTTCTCAGATTGCGGCGGGGACTGCCCGGTGGAACAGGTGAATTGGAACGAGGCGAAGGCGTTCTGCGAGGAGGTCGGAGGTCGTCTTCCGACGGAGGCGGAATGGGAATATGCGGCGCGGACGGGGACGACGACGATCTACTATTGCGGCGACGAGGCAAGCTGTCTGAACAGTATCATCTGTCAGAATATAGACAGTACATGCCCCGTTGGCCAGAAGACGGCGAACGATTTTGGCCTGTACGACATGCTGGGGAACGTATGGGAGTGGGGGGAGGACTGCTGGCATTCGACCCATGACAGCGCTCCGGGCACTAGCGGAGTTTGGGCAGACGGTGATTGCTCAACTCGTGTCCTGCGTGGTGGGTGGAATAATTACGACTTCAGGTACGTTCGCGCTTCGAGTCGGAGTAGGAACTTCCCTGACAGTACGGCTTACTACTACGGCTTTCGTTGTGCCCGGGCGAACGGAGATACCTCGGATCGGAACGCGGGTGCGGACGAGGACATCACAGATGTGGACAACACAGACAGGGAGACCATGACTTTTTGGACCGATTCCACCTCGGGGCTGACTTGGCAGAACCCTCCTGATGAAAACACTATGAATTGGCAAGAAGCGATGGATTACTGCACCGGTCTTTCCCTGGAAAACAGCGGTTGGCGGCTGCCGACGATTACCGAGTTACGCAGCTTAATTCGGGGCTGCAAGGCGATCGAGACGGATGGAAGCTGCAATATCAATGTGGAAGATTGTTTGGCGTCGTCTTGCCGAGACAGTGCATGTGATGGATGTTCGAACGGAGATGATTCCGCGGCTGGCTGCTATTGGCTGAGCAACTTAGAAGGGGCGTGTTCATGGTACTGGTCCTCCTCGCCCCTCGATAACGATGAGTATCGCGCGTGGGTCGTAGACTTCAGCGGCGGTGTCTCCCACCTCGGCAAGGTCGATAGCGCCATTTATGTCCGTTGTGTGAGGTAGGGGTAGCGCGTTCGAGACCGTGAAGTGGATGATTTGATGCTTTGGTTCTTTTGCCCTTTTCCCCGAGCAAAGCGAGGGGGCACGAAATTTTTCGGGTCTGCTCGGACCTGAACGCATGGCGAGGTTTTCATGACGGCGAAGAAGGAGACATCGATATCGGCCCGATAGGTGACCGTCCTGCTGCTGGTGACGCTGGCGGTTTCGGCGTCCCTGGTATACGCCAAAGAGCGCGGCTTGTTGGTCGCGCCGGCGCCGGGGGAGACATCGCCCGCCCGGCCTCTGCCTGGCTGTACGTGATCGGGATCGGCGCTTACAAAAATGTACAACGGCTCGAAACCCCCGTGGTCGACGCCAAGTCCGTGCGGGACCTGCTCATAGAGAAATATCAGTTCGACCGCGCCCACCTGATGGAGCGTTACGACGGCGCGGCGACGCGCGAGAACATCCTGAACGACCTGTACGAGCTAGCGGGAAAAATGGGCCAGGATGACTCCTTGCTTATCTATTACGCCGGACATGGGATCGAGGACAAGCGGCTGAACCAGGGCTACTGGCTACCGGTGGACGGCAAGTCAGGCAACATCGTGGGGATGATCTCGAACGCGGATATCCGGACGGCGCTGGCGGGGATTCCGGCCCGGCATATCTGGCTGGTGAGCGACTCGTGTTTCTCGGAGACGCTGCTTGCCGACCGGGCGGTGCCGGACCTCATCGACGACCGCTACTACCGGAAGAAGTACAAGCTTCCCTCGCGGATGATCCTGACCAGCGGCGGCAAGGAGCCGGTGGCCGATAGGAGCGGGTGCCGGGATTGCCGGGGCCATTCGGTCTTCGCGTGTTACTTTCTGAAATCCCTTCGCGGTAGCGCGCAACCCTACCTGACGCCGAACGAGGTGTTCATCGCCGTGGGCCGCAACGTGAGCATCAACAGCGACCAGACGCCAGTGCTGGGGACGCTCCGACAGGCAGGGGATGAAGGCGGGGAGTTCGTGCTGGTGGCGAGAATTGCTGTCTTCCAGGCCGGGAAAAAGGTAGACGTAATTCTTGGTGAGGCATCGATCGGTCCAGCTTATGCCGCTCCGGATGTGTCGGATTACTACAAACTTTTGAAGGATGCGGAAAAGCAAGAAGCGGAGCGGAAGCAGGCAGAGGAAGCCCGGAAGAAGCACATTCAAAACTCCAAGCCCTACGGCCTGGGTCGGCTCAGGAGCCGCAACGGAACCGTATGCGGGTGGAGAAAAGCCCTTGCGGACGCGTGAAGGGCGTCCGCGAAGGCTGAGCTCGGGTAAAAGAATCTGCTGTCCGACTTGCTGGCCCTGGGGTTTGACGTTCTGAGACTCGCCTCGCCAACTCATTTAGCCAATGCTCGACCGAACATTGGGGATACTGAAAAAAAAAGGCCCGGGTGTTCGCCGGGCCCTTTCAAAATGTCGTTTTCTCCCGCTCGTTAGGTCATTCTTCCCGACGGCGGCGGCGCAGCGCCAAGCCGAGCAACAGGACGCTCAGCAGCGTCAGAGACAAGCTATTCGCCGAGGCGCGGCACGACGACGTGTCTGCCCCCTCGATCGAGGCCGCCTCGTCCGCGTCGCCGTCCACGTTCTCCTCTGTCATATCCTCGTCGCCGTCGCCGATCGGCTGTTCGGGTTCGTCATCGGCGACATCGCTTGCCTCGATTTCCGGATCGCCGTCTACCGCCGATTCGTCCTGATCCGCGCTGTCGTCATCGGCTTCGGCCTCGGCGTCCTCGTCGCCGTCGAGGCTCGCCTCTTCCTCGGCGTCGAAATCGTCGTCGTCGGCCTCATCGTCGCTGACCTCCTCGTCGGCGTCGCCGTCGGGCTCAATGATCGGCTCCGCCCAGAGCGTGACCGCGCCGCTCGTTTCCTCCGCGAACGCCGTCACGGCGAAAAGCAGATCACTCGCGGCTCGTTCATCCTCCGGGTATATCTCCAAGAATTCCATAACGCCGGCCTGGCCTTGATCGGAAGCGGCCAGACAGATAAGGGTGCCGCAGCCGTCGAGCCAGACCACCGCCACATCCATCCCTTCTTCCGGTTGGACAAAGAGACGTAAAGGAGGCGTCGACCCTTCGATCCGAATATAGAGCTCCGGACCGCTGAAGAGCTGTTCAACGCATGGCGGCTCAAAGACAAAGCTCTCATAAGCGCCGGCGAAGGAAAGATGAATTTCATTGATATCGCCGATCGCGTAGGGTTGTTCGCAGAATTCGCCGTCGGCGGCCAACCTGCACTCACCATCAAAGCAACGGCCCGCTTCGCTATTGTCGGTTTCGCATGACGAACCATTCGGCAAAGTATCGGTCAAGCAACCTTCCGTGGGATCGCATCGGCCGATGAGGCAGGCGTTATTTGCCGTGCAGGCTGCGTCGTCTGGCTCGTGCGCAATAATTTTGCGCGACTCGTCGCAGCCGTCGGTCGTACAGGCCACCGCGTCGTCGAGAGCCGGCGGCGTCCCGGCGACGCAGCCGTCCGCGCCGGCGGCCTCCGACGAAGGATCGCAATTCTCCTCGCCGTTGCAGAAGAGGTCGTCTTGGCACCGAGCAGCATTCGGCGGATTGGCGCAGGCCAGGTTCTGCTCGTCGCAGGAGTCGTCGGTGCACGCCACGCCGTCATCGCAAACCATGGCTGTCCCGGCGATACAGCCGTTTCCGTCTGCCGCCGCATCGTCGGGCGCGCACGCCTCCGGGCCGTTGCAATAGATGTTGTCGCTGCACTCAAGGTCGTTGGCCGAATGCGAGCAGACGGCGTTCGAATCGTCGCAGGCATCGGTGGTGCAAGGGACGCGGTCGTCGCAGTCGCGTGGCGCACCACCCGAGCAAGATCCGTTCTGGCAGATTTCCCCTACGGTGCAGAAAGCATGATCATCGCAGGTTTCGCCTTGGCGAGCCGCTTGGGACGTACAGGTTTTGCCGTCTTCGTCGCACTGCGGCGTCTGGCATTGGAGTTCGGTCATCGCCGCCGAGCAGTCGCGCTCTGCCCCTTGGCAGGCGCCACTGTGGCAGACTTCACCGACGGTACAGAATTGGCCGTCGTCGCAGCCACCGCCCTCGTTGGCCGAGGCGGCCTCGCAGGCATCGTCCGCCTCGTCGCACTGCGGTGTCTGGCATTGCGGTTCGGTTACCGCCGCCGAGCAGTCGCGCGCCGTTCCACGCTGGCAAGCGCCGCTGCGGCAGACTTCGCCGACGGTGCAGAACTGGCCATCGTCGCAAGCTTGGTTGTTGTTGGCGGCGAGCGTCTCGCAGCGGTCGACGTTTTCGTTACAGCTAGCCGACTGACAGGCGGGCGTCGTAACGGCTGCGGAGCAATCGCGCGCCGCACCGCCGCCGCACTGCCCGCTCTGGCAGATTTCGTTCACCGTGCAGAACTTGCCGTCGTTGCAAGTCGAGCCGTTGTTGGCGGCGGTCGTCTCGCAGCGGTCGGCCACCTCGTTGCAGTTCGCGGATTGACACTGCGGCTCGGTCAGGGCCGAGGCGCAGTCGCGGGCCGTGCCGCCCTGGCATGAGCCGCCCTGGCAGGTTTCGTTAGCCGTGCAGAATTGGCCGTCGTCGCAAGCCGAGCCGCTGTTGGCTACCGCCGCCTCGCAGCGGTCGGCCGCCTCGTTGCAAACCGGAGACTGGCACTGCGGGTTGGTCACGGCGCCGGAACAATTGCGCGTCTGGCCGAGGCATGCGCCGTTGGAACAGTGATCGCTGACGGAGCACCACGCGCCGTCGTCGCAAGCTCCGCCGTTGTTGGCCGCCGCCGCCTCGCAGCGATCGGCCGTCTCGTTGCAAACCGCCTGCTGGCAGGCCGGCACAGACAGCGGGGTAGCGGAACAATCGCGGGCGCCGCCCGGCTCGCACACGCCTTGATGGCAGGCGTCGTCGACCGTGCAGTGCAGACCGTCCTCGCAGGATAGCTCTTCCCGCGCCGCTTCGACGACGCACTCATCCTCCTGCAGGTCGCACCAGGCCGTCTGACACTGCGGCTCGACGAGCGCGTCGGTGCAGTTGTTCGCCCGCCCGCCGACGCAATCACCGTTCAAGCATTCATCGTCGATCGTGCAGAAGACGCCATCCTCGCACGATTCGCCGTTGCGCGTGGTCGTGTCGTATTCGCATTCGCCCGTCTGGCGGTTGCAGTCGTCGACTGTGCAGGGGTTCTCGTCGTCGCAGGAAATGCTGTCGCAGATGTTCGAGAACGTAAATAAGAACGCCGTCTCCTCGGAATTCCAGGCGTCGGCGATGCCGTAGTAACGGCCGGCGGGGAGATCGTAGGTTCCCTCCACGGAATCGTAGGCGGCGTTGCAGCCCAGGACATTGTCGGGCGCATCGCCGTCTCCGTCCGCATCGCCGTCGGAGTCCATTTCGTCGCAGGAGCCGGAGACAATCTTCCAGCCCTGATAGTAACCCTCAACAGAGTAGTGCAGCGACGTGGCTTCTGTCAGCGTGAAGGAGAACACGACATCGGGGAGCCCTCCCCAAGAACAGGCCGGCTGGAAGTCATCGGAAGCATAACTAAGAGGCAGCGAGTAGGTTTGCGTGCCTTCCGGAGGCACCTCGATGGCCGTCTCGCAGGTGTCGTTGACGGGAACCTGGATGCAACCCGAGTCCGGGCGGCATGCGGCTTCCGTGAAGATGTTTTCGTCAGCCAGGCATTCGACCGGCTCACCGCCCTGGCAGACGCCGTCGAAACAGGTGGTGTTCTCTGTGCAGGAATTAAAATCGTCGCAAGTTAACCCTTCGCGTGTCGGGACATGCTCGCATTCGACGCTTTCCGGATTGCAGAGGTCCTGCGTGCAGGAATTGTCGTCGTCGCAGTCGAGGACGTTACATGGGTCCGTGAATGCGGCATATAGCGTGTAGGGCGCATCGCCGAAAGCCCAAAGGTAGTATGTTCCCGCTTCCAGCGACCCACTCAGTTCCGCCCAATTCTCGTTCCCAGCGCAAATGATGGACGGGGCATTCATGCAATCATTTGGCGCGTCGCCATCCGGGTAATCCTCGTTGTCGTCGGGCGACGCTTCCGAATTGGCCTTGACCAATTCCAGCCCCGCCCAGGAATCATCGGTGGCCAGCCAGGCGGAAAAGCCCTTCGTTTCGTCGAGAGTGAAAGTGTAAACGACGTCATTGCCGTTTTGATCGCACCAAAAACGATCGCGCGAAGCGTCGGTTAAGTCGCCATGCGCAACGTATTCGCCATCTGTGGGTATTACAAGAGGGTTGTCGCAGGTGTCGTTGCTTGGCACATGCCGGCATCCGAAAGACGGATCGCAGATTTCCGTCGTTCCAGGATCGCCGTCATCCTCACAAACGACTGTTTCCCCGCCGCCGCAGGTTCCTCCGAGGCATTCGCTGTCATAGGTGCATGAATCGTCGTCATCGCAGGTTGTCCCGTCGGCCTCCGGGACCGTGTCGCACGCTCCGGCCTGCCCGTCGCAGAAGTCGGCGGTGCACGGGTTGCCGTCGTCGCAGGTCAACGTGTCGCAGGTCGCGGTGAAGGTCACGGTCAGCGTAAACGGCCCGAAGTAGCCGCCGACGAGGAGATAGTACGTTCCCGGCTCCAACACGACGCTGGCATGAAGAACATCGCCCCACATACCCGCTTCGCAGAAGAAATAGATCGACTCCTCCGGCGCGTCGCCATCGGTCGGTTCGCCATCGCCATCTACCGATGGTTCGGAGTTTTCGCACTGTCCGGCGGCGAGAGCGACGCCGGCGTAGCTGCGGTTGTAATCGAAGCGGACGCCGGTCCTTTCGGTCAGGGTGAACGTGTAAATTAAATCCGTTGCTCCCCCATAGGGATCGCAGGGGGGCTGATAATCGTGACGGGCTAGATCGAAGTCGCCGACGATTGTCTGAACGCCTTCCGCCGGAATCTCGGTGGGATTGTCGCAGTCGTCGTTGCAGACGCCGCAATCTTGCGGACAATCGGCGCAGGTCTCGCTCTGTTCGTCGCAGCTCTCATCGCCGCATTCCGGGCAGAGCGTCGCGTTGAAAGCATTCGCACAACCGCCGTTCGGCTCGCAGGAATCATCGGTGCATGGATTTCCGTCGTTGCAGTCACGGGCTTCCCCACCCTGACACTGGCCGTCCGCACAGCGGCTGCCTACGACGCAGTCGTCGCCATCGTCGCACAGAGCGTTGTTGTTCGTCCAGGAGCATTCGCCGGTAGCAGGGTCGCAGTGGTCGTCCGTGCAGGGGTTGTCATCGTTGCAGGCGTTTTCCCCGCATAGCCCGTCCAGGAAACGCAAGGTGAGCGAGTACTCGGCGTCATCGACTTCCTCTTCGCAGGAGTCCAGGAAGAGATAGTAGTCGCCCGGCGCGAGGGTCTTTTCCAGATCCAGTGTTTCGTATGAGTTTTCGCCGCACAGCAACTCTTCGCCCGTAGCGCAGTCGCCGGCGCGCAAATACATGCCGCCGCACCACTGCTTCTCCAGCATGGCGGCCAGACGCTTCGAGCTCTCCAATGTGAAATAGTAGACAAGATCGACGCCCTCGGCGCCGACGCAGCTTCCCGCCTCGCGGTTAGCGGAGGCCGCCAGCGAGCCGTCAAGCCGCACCAGCGGCGCGGGTTCAACCTCGTGCGCTCCCTGCCCGCACGACGAATCGCATGCTTGCGCGTCGTGTTCGCAGCCGATGGTTTCGCGGTCGCAGCTGTCGATGGTGCAGGCGACGTGGTCATCGCAGTCCATGGGCAGGTTGCTGCAATACTGCGTCGCTGGGTTGCACTCGTCCTGGGTGCAGGGATCGCCGTCGTCGCAGAGCGAGGGGAATGCGCAACCCATGGTGGGGTCGCAAAGATCTCGCGTGCATGGATCCTCGTCCTCGCAGACCACCTCTTCGTGCTGGCAGGAGTTCGTCTCGAAATCGCAGGCGTCGGCGGTGCAGGCGTTCTGGTCGTCGCAACCGCCGCAAGAGCCGCCGCAACCGTCCTGGCCGCACTCTTTTCCTTCGCAGTCGGGCTGGCAGTTTTCCGGATCGGCGACGATGTTGAGCACGAAGTTTCCTGTTTCATCCTCATGGCCGTCGATATGAATCCGGATTTGCTGCCCGGCGCCGAACGTGTAGGTCAGGTACGAGTCGCCGTTCTGGCCGCCGTTGTCGTCGCAGTCATACTCCCCGCCCCAACAGGCAAGTTCTTTGAGAGAGAGCACGGTATTGAAATCGGAGCCGACGGTGCTGAAGGCGTAAAGGCCGTCCGCCGGCGCGGTCCAGATCAGCGCTACCTCCGGCGCCCAGCTTTCGGCGCAATAGGGATAGTCGTCGTCGCCCTGGCCGACCGTCGTTCCCGTCGCCACGCGCTCGCCGACGGCCGACCCGAGGTCGCCCTCGGAGCAGGTTTGGCAGGTGCCGTCGCCACAATACTCTCCCACGGCGCAGTCGCCGCAACTTCCTCCGCAACCGTCGTCGCCGCACTCGCGTCCGTCGCAGTCGGGCGTGCAGGTGTGGATGTTGAGCGCGTAGTCGCCGGAGTTGCCTTGATAGCCGTCCACAACGACGATAGCGGTTTCGCCTTGGTCGAACTGGACGAAAAGTTTGTTTTCGCCGTCTGTGCAACCCTGTTCCTCGCCGCCGCAGCCGTCACGCCAGACATACACCAAGCCGGAGTATGAGGAACCTTCGAGGTCGAAGGCGTAAACGCCTGAGTCTGGAGCCTGCCAGGCGAAGGTTACGTCTTCGTCCCAGCCGCCGCACCCCGAATACGAATTGTTTCCGTGGCCAACTGTCGAGCCCGTGGCGACCGCGTCGCCGACCGCCGTCCCGAGGTCGTAGTCCGGGCAGCCGGCGCACTGGGAGAAGTAATCGCAGAACTCGCCCTGGCCGCACTCGCCGCAGCTTCCGTAACAACCGTCGTCGCCGCACAGCTTGCCGTCGCACTGCGGCGTACAGCAGTCGTAATACAGGTTCACGCCGCGCGCCTGCAGTTGGCCGATGTTGTCCTCCTGGAGCAGGCAATTCAGGCGGTTGTTGTGGAGGTAGACGGTATCTCCCTCTCCAATCCCCAAATTGGCTACAAGCGGGCCGAGATTGTCGATTTGGTTGTTGTGCAGATAGATGTTTTGGAGATCCGTCAGCCCCGCCAACGGCCCGATATCGCTGATCTGGTTTCCGTAAAGGTCAAGGGAAATCAGTCGGTTCACGCATTCGATTCCATCCAGACTGGCGATTCCGCAGCTTTCACAGGTCAGCGAGGTCAACACCGCCACATCTACGTAGTAAAGGTCTCCTGTCGGCTTGCCGATGGCGTTGCGGACGGCGAACTCCAGATTCGAGTCGGCGAAAAACAGCACGCCGTCGCAGCCCTGGGGCGGATCGAAGCAGACGCCGTTAAGGCACGCGCCGCCGGGCGCGCACTCGCCGCAGCTTCCGCCGCAGTTGTCATCGCCGCATTCGCGGCCGTCGCATTGTGCGTCGCACACGCACTGGCCGTTTCCGTCGCAGTAGTAGTTTCCGCCGTACAGCGCCTGACAGTCGCCGCAGCTTCCACCGCAACCATCGTCGCCGCACTCCTTGCCGTCGCAGTCGGACGCGCAACCACTGATATTCAGAACGTAGTCGCCGACGGAAGAACTGAAGCCGTCCACGACCACCACGACCGCTTGGTTCTCCTCTAACTGGACGGTTACCTGCGATTGGGTGTTGCCGTAATCATCGTTGCAGGCGAGCGCTTGTCCCCCACAGTCGTGCTCGAGAACGTAAAGCGACGTGTCATAACCGGAGCCAAAGGTGTCGAAGGTGAACACCCCCGCGAAAGGTGCTCTCCAAGCGTAGGCCGCATCCTCAGCCGTCCCGCCTCCCAGGCACGGCGGCCAAGTGTCGTCGCCCATTCCAACGGTGGCGCCCGTTGCCGCTGCCAATCCGAGCACTGAGCCTAAATCGCCGTTGACGCAGAACATTTCCTCGCGGCACTGGCCCTGCGAGCATGCCTCACCCTCGTCACACTGGCCGCAGGAAATTAGACCGCAGCGGTCCGATCCGCATTCGCGGCCCGTGCAGTCGGGGATGCATTGACACGCTCCACCTTGGCAAACTCCGCTGTCGGGTCCGAAGCCTGTGTCGCAGCTGGGGCCGTCCTCAACCGGATCGAACAGGCAGTCAATGTTCTCTGCGTCGCATGCGTCGGTTGTGCATGTGTTGCTGTCATCGCAGGTCCTCATGGAAAATGCCTCGTGTCCGCAGGCGTCATCCATATAGAGGTCTTGTCCTTGGCAGGAACCGCTTGTGATGTTGGGGATGCAGACCCAGCCCTCATAGCAATACGAATCGGTTGGGCACTCCTGCCCTTGATCGCAAAGCGCAACGCAGAAAGGCTCGTCGGGAAGGTCGGTGTAAATGATGCATAAATAACCGTCGGCGCAGGGTGTTTCGCCTTCCACGCAGGGATCACACTGCTCACCGCCCTCAACGCACTGGCCATTCCCGTCGCAAACCAAGCTATCGTTGCACTCGCCGCAGCTTCCGCCGCAGCCGTCGTCGCCGCACTCTTTGTTGGAGCAAGAGAGTATACAACCTTGCGAGAAAGACTCGCAAATATAGCCCAAACCTTGGTTTCCACCGACCTCACCGCACGTATCATCACAATCGTTCCACGTGCCAGGAACCCCCGTGTTGCAAGATGAATAATTACACCAATCCTCCTCGAACCAGCCCTGTCCGTTGTTTGGTTCGGGACCCCACCAGGCGTTGTAGTCGAAAGACTCTCCGCTGGTCCAGATGAAAGTTCCCTCTTGGTCCTGATCGGTGCATCCGATGTAGAAACAAGCGCTCTCAAGGCCAAAATGGTCCAAGATGGTCCACATCTCCCCTTCTGAAACGAATGAAACCAGATGCGCGCCATGATTGACGCAGAATGCTTCGCTGTTCAACCAAGTCGCCGCCGGTTCCCATCCGAACCACCAATAACAATGACCATTGTCCGGATTCTTCCAGCCGGTGACACCATCCATCATCTCGCATACGCACTGACCATTTTCATCGCACGCCTCCCCGTTAGCGCAGCCGCCGCAGCTTCCGCCGCAGCCGTCGGGGCCGCACTGTTTGCCATCGCAATTTGGCGCGCATTCTCCATCGCCGTCCGTTTCCCCGTCCACATCACCGTCGGGGAAGGGCTGGCACGTTAGCGTAACGCCATCGCAGTAAAATCCCAGCTGGCAGTCCGCGTCCGTCTCGCATTCCGCCCCTTCGATGCACTGGCCGTTCTGGTTGCAGGCTAGTCCGTCTTCGCACTCGCCGCAGCTTCCCCCGCAACCGTCGGAGCCGCACTGTTTGCCATCGCAATTTGGCACGCATTCCCCATCGCCGTCTGCATCACCATCTATGTCGCCGTCGGACAGCGGTTGGCAGGTCAGTGTAAAGCCGTCGCAATAGAAACCCTCCGGACAGTCCCCATCGGTCAGGCACTCCGCCGTGACACATTGCCCAGCGAGCGTGCAAGCCAGCTCCCCATCGCACGTCCCACAAATTCCCCCGCAGCCGTCGTCGCCGCATTCTTTGCCGCTGCAATTAGGAACACAGCAATGGGAAAGACCGGAGCACCAATCGCAAACATCGGTACAGCAATCACCAGCGGTGGCGCAGGCCTCGTCGCACCAGCAGCCCGTCGCTGGGTTTTGCCCATTGCAATAGCCTTCGCAGCCTTGCACCGCCGATACGTTGAGGATGAAGTCGCCATAGGCTGAGCCATAGCCGTCCACGACGAGCGTCACCTGCTGACCCAGTTGCAGACCGTACAGCGCGATCCGGGATTGCAGGCCGATGGAGTCGTCGTTGCAGGCGAGTTCCGAACCCGCGCAATCGCCGGCCAGCGCGTACAACACCGTATCGAGAGAGGAGCCCGCCGTATCGAAAATGTAATTGCCATCCGCCGGCGTGGTCCACGCAAAGCCTCTGTCCGGCGCGCCGTTGGCGGCGGCGCAGGTTGGTTGCGTGTCGTCGCCGCCGTTCAGCGTGCTTCCCGAGGCCAGAGCCTGTCCGATCCCGGTTCCCAGATCGGCGTCCACGCAATAGTATGCGTCCACGCACTGACCGTTGTTGCAGCTCTCATCCGCCTCGCACGCGCCGCAGCTTCCGCCGCAGCCGTCCGAGCCGCATTCTTTGCCGTCGCAGGTCGGAACGCAGGTCACGCCGCTGATCATGAAATTCATCGAGTCGCCGAAGGCGCTGATGTTCGTGATGCTGAGGGAATCGATGGACCCGTTGGTAAGAAAGGGCTTCGGGTCCGTCGTCGAGTTGAAACTGGTTCGCGGGTAATCGCTGGCGAAGCCGGTGGTCTGGAGATTGCCGTTAGCCGAGGTTGTCCCGCCGACACGGTAGGCGTAAACCTCATCGGGGGGGCCTTCGGCGTTGCCGTCGTAGGCCGGATTGATCCGGTAGACGATCAGGCCGCCCAGGCCGTAATTGACGGCCATTGGCCAGTCGAAGATGTCGTTGTTCTTTCTCAGCTCGATGACGTAAAACTCGCCGGCCGTGGAAGTCGGCGAATCGAAACGGTAGCAATTCGGCCCGTCGGAAAGGGGCGTCAGCCAATACGTCCCGTCTTCGGTGATTTCCGGGATGCTGCCGATCCAGCCGCCGTATTTCCATTTCATGTAGCAGCCCATATGCTGCGGCGGGTTTTGATTCGCCTCCATTAAATCCATAAATCCAACGGGATTGATGCCGTCTTCTACATAATGGTAAAGATCGGGAGCTCCGAGCGTGTGGAACATTTCATGCGCCAGAACGCCGACGCCGCTGGACAGGAGATGGTCGTGGATCTGGAGATTGTACTTCCCCACCGTCGCGCCGTTGATCGTCACCGTATGATCGTAAAGGGTCCACATATGCGGCCACAGCAAGTCGGACCAGCCGTCCGTCGCGCCGCTGATGATGAACACCACGCTGTCCACGAATCCGTCGTCGTCCGCGTCGAAATCGATGCCGGAAGGAATACCGGGCTTGACCGCCGTCAAGGCGTCGTCGATGAGCTGCCATTCCCGGCCCGCGCCGGTCCAATAAAAAGTGTCGTAGCCTTCCGGATTGGTCGCCGCGTTGTAAGGCTGGAAATAGCTCCGGTCGTGCGAATCCTGATAGGAAACGACATGGGTCGCCGCCGCTGGGTAAAACACGGAGGCGATGTCGAGTTGATTGTAGGAAACGGTCTTGAAATAGTTGTACATGGAATTGCCAGAGGCGGCGTTGAACATGGATTCGTAAGTTGAAATGTCATCGGTAAACTCGTCCTCGTCGGCGAACCGGATGAAGACAACGAGGTTGGTGAAGGATCCGGTGCGCGGCGCGCGCAGAGGGCCGTCACCGCTGTCGGTCAAACTCGCGGCGCTTTTTCGCTCGTAAAATTTATCGGGGGCGATCTCCGGGTTCGGCGTGTTCCCCGGCAAGAGCCCCGCGCTCCACGGGTCGTCCCAGCCGCAGCGCAGAGCGGTTTCCACGATCTCGCCGCCGAGCTTGTTCACGTACACGTAATAGCCGGTTTTGGGATGCTGCTTGATGACAAAGCCTTGCGCATCGTGCAGCCAGTTCCGGTATTCGTCGCCGCTCACGTAAAGATTCAGTTCCTCTCCGTCGGGCTGCGTGACCGTCACCGGATGATTGCGGATCGGAGCCGCCTGGGCGACGGTTGTGAGAAGCAGAATGAGAAGCGCACAGGCGAGCGCAGTACGAATGACGCGACTCTTCGATTTTACATCGAACATGAACGCCTCCTACACGTGCTAATCCGGGCTGAACCGCGAGACAAGGCTGACCATCCGTCTCAAAGCATAGAGCATCTAGAAAACATGGAACATCTAGAATGTTGCGAGAGTGGGCGATGCCGGCGCGACGATGGGCATTAGAACGCGCCTCAAACAGGCTCGCGCCGCTCCCGTGAACTTACACCATCTTCCGATCCGTTTTTTCTTTTAGTGTGGGCTCTAACGATACACCTACTTGGGAAAAGCATATACGAGGTAAAATGCATACAGTCAAGTAAATAAATAAATCAATGGTTTATGCGGTCGAAGACAGAATACCACGGGCTTGCCCGTGGATGAATGAGCCATCCTCGTCTCTGCGCAAGCAGAGGTGAGGTCGATTCTAAAAGAATCGTTGCGGAAATCCTTCGACCGGGTTTATCTTTGCCGCACTGGTGTTCCAGAATGAGTTCAACTATTCCGTTCCGGACTGCGGGAGGCGAGTCATGCCAAAGTGCAGCATATCCACGATGATGGCGTTTGCTGTC
>QZKR01000147.1 GCA_003598065.1 Myxococcales bacterium
ACGCTGTTCGGCGTTCTTTTCGTGCTGATGATTCTCGGCCGGCCGCTCTTGGATCGCTTCGTCTCCTGGAGCGACCGGATTCCCGACCGCTTCGTGCTGGGCGGGGCGATGCTTCTCGCCTTCGCCTTCGCCGCCGGCGCGAATTATCTCGTGCTCGACGACGTGCCGCACGTCACCGACGACGTCGCCTACCTGTTCATGGCCAAGACGTTCGCCTCGGGCAAGCTCGTCGCCGATGCGCCGCTTCTTCCTGAATTCTTCCGACCTCACTTTTTCTATCTGGAGCAGGGAAAGTTCATCCCGCTGTTTCAGTTCGGCTGGCCGCTCGTGCTCGCCTTGGGCGTGCTGGCGGGCCTGCCGGGACTCGTCAATCCGCTCGTCGGCGCGCTGACGCTCATCCCCGTATGGCGTCTGGCGACGCGCGCCTTCGGCCCTCGCGCCGCGCGGCTGACGCTGATCGTGCTTCTGTTGACGCCGTTCTACGTGTTCATGGCGGGCTCGACCATGGCGCACCCCTTGAGCGGCCTGCTCGGCCTCCTCGCTCTCGATCAGGCGCTGGCCTGGCGCGACGACAGGCGCGGGCGGCGGCTCGTGCTGATCGGCGTGCTCGTGGGCGCGCTCGGCCTCGTGCGCCTCTACAACGCCGCGCTGCTGGCTTTGCCGCTCGGCGTCATCCTCTGGCCCGCGCTGACGATGCGCCCTCGGCCGCTTGGCGCGCTGGCCTTGGCGGCGCTCTTCGTCGCGGCCTTCGCCTCGCTGCAACTGGCGCTCAACGTCGAGTTGACCGGCGATCCGCTGCGCTTCCCGCAGGACGAGTATTTCGCCCGCACGGAAAAAGCGCCCAGCTGCCACCGCCTCGGATTCGGCCCCGACGTCGGCTGCGAGAACGAGCATGGACAGGCGTTCGGCTTTCCCGACGGCTATTATCTCTCCGATGCGCTCGGCGTGACGCGCCAGCGGCTGGACAGCCTGACCTTGAATTATTTCGGCGCCAGTCTGGCGCTGGCGCTGATCGTTCTGCCGCTCGCCGCCGGCCGCCTCGGCCTCGCCGGCGCGACACTCTACCTGCACGCCGTCGTCCTGGCGCTCGGCTACGCGCTTTTCTACTACCACGGCAACTGCTACGGCCCGCGCTTCTACTACGAGGCCGTGGGACCCCTGGGCGCGCTCACCGCCGC
Organism: Myxococcales bacterium; assembly: GCA_003598065.1. Taxonomy (GTDB): domain Bacteria; phylum Myxococcota_A; class SURF-8; order SURF-8; family SURF-8; genus SURF-8. The sequence continues at coordinate 1,179 of QZKR01000147.1, forward strand.
CGGCTTGATGCGCCTCGACCGCTGGTTCGCGGCGCTCGCCGCGCGGCTCGTCCCCGTCCGCCGCGTTCTGCGCGCCCTCGCCCCGGCGCTGGCGCTGACCCTCGCCGTCTTCGCCGTTTTCTGGCTGCATCCGAAACTGTGGGACAGTTACCGGCGCTTCCGCGGCCTGGACGGCGACCTGCGCTGGATCGTCGCCGACGCCGGCATTCGCAACGCCGTCGTGCTGCTTCCCGGCTCCGACGTGAGCTACGCCTACGGCCTCAACTTCAACCGCGCCGATTTCTTAGGCGACGTCGTTTTCGCACGACACCTTTTCGAACAATCGACGCAACTCATGTATCTCCACCCCGATCGCGATTTCTACCGCTTCCGGCCGCGCGAAAAGCGGCTGGTGCGCGTCAGGAGGCTGCCGTACGAAGGGATGATCGTCGTCGAAGCCGAAACGAAATGGCCGCCCGCCGCCGTCGCGGGCGGCGTGACGGAAAATCAGTGGATCCGCAATCTGCGGCCGGAGAACATCGACGCCGGGCAGCTCTACCTCGACGGCGAAGCGGTCGGCGCGTCGATGACCGTCGAACAATACGTTTTCGAACCGGGCGAGTACACGATCGAAATCGAGGCGTTGACCGGCCCGTATCTGGCGGACTGGCGGCTCGCCGTGAACGGCGAAGCCGTCGGCCCGGCGCTCGTCGGCTGGGCCGAGAGCTACCGTTTCGTCCGCTGGCGAAGCGAGCGGTCCGTATGGCTGGAGCGCGGCCCGGCGAGCATGACCTTCGCCATCGTCGGCCGCGACGACAGGGCGCACGGCTACGGCGTCGGCCTCGACTGGTTCGCCTTGCGCCGCGTCCCCGACGCTGCGGCCAAGCCATTGCCGCGCATCGTGGACGACTGCTACATGGACGCCGGGCGCTGCCTGCCCATCCCGCCTCTCGGGCCGCCCGTGGCTCGCCGCCCTTGACATGGACGGCCTCACGACCGACACTCCGGCCATGGACAAGCTGGACTTAAGAGACCTGTCGTTTGAAGAGTTGGAGCGGTTCGTCGGCGACGAGTTGGGCGAGAAGCCGTATCGCGCGCGGCAGCTTTTCCGCTGGCTCTACCGCCGCAACGCCCGCGCCTTCGCCGAGATGACCGACCTCAAGGAGGAGCTGCGCGAACGGCTGGAGGCGCGCTGCACGATCGAGCCCCTGCCGATCGCGGCCGTGCATCGCTCGGCGGACGGCACGGAAAAGCTGCAACTCGCCCTGAAGGACGGCGGGGCGGTGGAGGCCGTGCTCATCCCCGGCGACGACCGGCTGACCCTCTGCGTCTCCTCGCAGGTCGGCTGCGCGATGGGCTGCGCCTTCTGCTATACCGGCTCGCTCAAACTTTCGCGCAACCTGACCTGCGCCGAGATCGTCGATCAGTACCGCCAGGCGCTCCACCACCTGGGCGGCAAGGCCGAGCGCATTTCCAACGTCGTGCTGATGGGCATGGGCGAGCCCCTGGCCAACTTCGACGCCGTGGCCAAGGCCGTGAACCTGCTGATGGACGACCGCGGCTACGACCTCTCCGGGCGGCGCGTCACCGTCTCCACCTGCGGCATCGCGCCGCGCCTCAAGGACCTGGCGGAGCAGACGGACGCCAGCCTCGCCGTCTCGCTCAACGCCACCACCGACACGACGCGCTCGCTTTTGATGCCGATCAACCGCAAGCATCCGCTCGCCGAGCTGATGCGCGCCCTGGAGGCGTTTCCGCTCGCCCGGCGCAAGCGCATCCTCTTCGAGTACGTGCTCCTGGCGGGCGTGAACGACACGGACGAGGACGCGCGGCGGCTGGTCAAGCTGGCGCGGCGCATTTCCTGCAAGGTGAATCTCATCCCCTACAATCCGCACGGGGCGTCCGACTTCGCGCGCCCGAGCGACGAGCGGATTCTCGCGTTTCAGAAAATACTCTTGGACGCCGGCGTGACGGCCTTCATCCGCCAGTCGCGCGGCCAGGACATCTACGGGGCCTGCGGCATGCTCGGCCGCGGCGCGCGCCGCCCGGATTCGACGGCCCGCATTTCGTAAAGCGCCTTGCCCGTCGCCGCGTCGATCAGCCGCATGGAAAGATGGGTCCAGAGAAACTCGTTGCTGGCGCAGTATTCGAAGTGCGCCGGGCGGTTCTCCACCATCCACGAGCCGACGGCGCAATAAGCCGTCACCTTGCCCGTCGGTCCCTCGACTTTGCGCGGCTCCTGAACGGGCGGCGCCAGCGGCCCGCCCTTGGGCGGCTCCGTCCACTCGTAGAGCCGGAGGAGGTCGGCGTTGTCCGCGTTCTCCAGGCGGACGCGCTGGCCGTTTTGTACTTCGTAGAGTTCGTCAACAACGTTGTTACGCTGATTCTCCGGCGTGTCCGTGACCACCTGAATCCACTCGCGCCGCTCGTCGTTGCGCGTCGCCACGACGTCGATCGTCAGGCGCAGACCCTCCTGTTCGAGAATCTCTTCTTCCAGTTTCACGGGCGCATCCAGCAGTGCGCCCGTGTATTCGTAGATCACGTAGTCGCCGGCGCGGTAGAGAGAAACGGCGGCGGCGGGGGCCGCGCCGGGCGCGGAACGGCAGCTCGCCAACAGCGGGATTGCAGCGGCCAGCGCGATAAGCGCCAGAGTCCTGGGAAGCGAAGCTCTACGCATCTCACTCATTGTCGCCGTCCCCCGGCACCCAGCCGATATAAGGCAGATTGCGCTGCAACTGCCTGTTGTCCAGGCCGTAGCCGACGACGAAGCGGTCGGGGACGGTGAAGCCGCAGTAGTGAATCGGCACCTCGATTTTCTTGTTGGTCGGCTTGTGCAGGAGCGTCGCGACGCGCAGCGAGGCGGGGTTGCGCGTTTTCAGGTTGCCGAGCAGATAATCGAGCGTCAGCCCGGTATCGACGATGTCCTCGACGACGAGCACGTCCTTGCCCTCGATCGGCACGGTCAGGTCGGTGAGCAGCTTCACCACGCCCGAACTCTTCGTCAGGTCGCCGTAGCTGGAGATGGTGAGAAAGTCGCAGGAGACGTCCATCGGGAGCCGGCGCACGAGATCGGCCATGAAGATGAAGCTGCCTTTCAGAACGCCGATGCAGTGCAGTTTGCGGTTTTTGTAATCGCGACCGATCACCTCGGCAAGTTCGTCGAGGCGCTTGGCGATCTGTTGTTCGGAAATCAGGACGCGGATTTCGCCGGCCATCGCTTTTCCCTTCCCTCTTTGGTTGTCGCGATTCTACACGAAAACGCGTTCTTTGAGGATGGCGGCGGCGCGGGCCGCCTCGGCGGCCACCTCGTCCGGATCGGCCGTGAGCAGCCGGCCCTCCTTCACGACCCAGCGGCCGTCGATCATGACGCGCTTCACCGCCCGCGCGTCGCCGGCATGGACGATCGTCTCCAGCGGTTCGGCGGCGGAGACGAACGGCGCGCCCGTGAGATCCAGAACCACGAGATCGGCGCGGCGGCCGGGCTCGATCGCGCCGACTTCGCCGCCGAGCCCGATCGCGCGGGCTCCGTCGATCGTGGCCATCGTGAACAGCGCCGCCGAGGGCAGCGCGGCCGGCCCGTGGGCCAGATCCTGCAGCGCGCCGGCGGCGCGCATCTCCTCGAACATGTCGAGCTTGTTGTTGCAGGCCGAGCCGTCGGAGCCCAGGCCCACGGCGAGGCCCATCCGGCGGTACTCCGGCACGGGCGCGCGGCCGGAGGCGAGCTTGCTGTTGGCGCGTGGGCAGTGCAGCACGCCGGCCCGCCAGTCCGCAAGCTGGCGTTTTTCTCCCTCCAGGAGGTGCACCGCATGGGCGAAGGCCATCCGCGTCCCCGCCGCGTCCAGCGTGTCGAGGTAATCCGCCGAGGCCATGCCCGTGGCCTTGCGCACCGCCGCCACCTCGGCCTGCTGCTCGGCGAGATGCGTATGCCAGAGGAGGTCGTGTTCCCGCGCCAGCGCCAGCGATTCGCGCAAAAGCGCCTCCGAACAGGAGAGCAGAAAGCGCGGCGTCACGGCGTAGCGCAGGCGGCCTTGCGCCGCGCCGTGCCAGCGCCCGAACAGCTCGATGCTCGTCGCGAGCGCCGCGTCCTTCGTCTGCCGGATCGCCTTGGGGACGTTCTGGCCGGCGTCCATCATCGTGTTGCCGCCGACGAAGCGGATGCCCATCTCGCGCGCCGCCTGGAAGACGACGCTGTAATGGTTCACAGAGCCGAAATCCAGAATCGTCGTGCAGCCGCCGAGCAGCAGTTCGGCGATGCCGAGCCGCGCGGCGGCGTACAGCGTCTGCGGGTCGTGCGCCGCCTCCAGCGGCAGAACGCGCGTCGCCAGCCACGGCAGAAGCTCCAGCCCCTCGGCCAGGCCGCGAAACGGCGTCTGCGCCAGATGGACGTGCGCTTGGACGAAACCGGGGATGACGATTTCCCCCGTGAGGTCGATCGTTTCCGCGTCGCCCGCCCGCGCGGGATCGATTTTTCCCACGGCCTCGATCATGCCGTCCCTAATCAGGATGTCGGCGAAACCCGGCCGGCGTCGCTCCGGCTCGGTGACGACGAGCGCGCCCCTCAGCCAGAGGCCGCTTAGGGCCGGCCGAGGTTCGCCGGGCCGAACGTGTGGGGCAGAAGCTCGGCGATCGTCGTGATCAGCGGGGCGTCGCGGCGGCATGCGCAAATCACTTTCATCGTGGGTGAAAAATCGGCGAGCATCTGGCGGCAGATGCCGCAGGGCGGGGTGGGCTCGTCGGTGTCGGTCCAGACGGCGATGGCCGAGAACGACCGCTTGCCTTGGGCGATCGCGGCGGCCAGGGCGGCGCGCTCGGCGCAGATCGTCGCCCCGAAACTGGAGCATTCGAGATTGCAGCCGACCGTCAGCGCGCCGTCGTCGGACACGAGCGCCGCGCCCACCTTGAAGCCGGAATAAGGCGCGTGCGCGTTCTCGGCCGCGGCGCGCGCGGCGGCGATCAATCGTTCGTCCATCGTCCCCTCGTCGTGCGCGGGAAGGGGAATGTCAGTCCTGGCCCTGCCTCCGGTAGAGAAACCGCGAAAGCTTCTCCCGCGCGGCGTCTTCCAGCGCGATGAAGCGCACGCCCATGGCGGGAATCGGCCGGCGGCTGTTCCAGACCACCTCGGCCTGAACGACGATTTCGTCCTCGCCGGGGAGGTTCAGGGCCAGTTCGATCTGCGAACCGACCGGTTCCGGGGCGTCGGTGCGGATACGCGCTCCGCTCAAGCTGATATTCTCGATGGCGCTCATCCGCTCCGGGGCGGCGGCCGGCTCGGCGGCCAGGCTGACGCGGGCGTAGGCCCGCTCCTTGAAATCTATCATCGCGTCCTCGTCGCGCGTGATCCTATATCGAGTATAAGAGAAGGGTACAGTCCTGCCAAGGCATTTTTCCATGAAAAAACGGCCAAGACGCCGTGGACGCTTCCGAAAAGACGCGTTCCGGGCTATACTGAACCCCTAGGGCGCACCCGCTTTTCACCGCAGAAGCCGCCGGGTCGGACGGCGCGGAGGCGGGTTTGAAAGGGAAATCCCATGGGGATTTTGGCAAGGGTGCTTGTCGCGGCCGCGCTTGTCGCCGTCGGCGTTTCGCCGCGTCCGGCCGCCGCCGGCCAGGACCGGCCGGCCGGCGTCGTCGTCTGGCGGCTGGAGGCGAAAACCGGCGTCACCGAGAAGGACATCGATCTCATTTCCGGATTCGTGACGAGCCAGGTGGAACGGCACGCGTCGGGCAAGGTCATCTCCGAAGCCGATATCCGCACCCTGCTCAAGGGCGAGCAGACGCGCCAGCAATGCGGCGTCGATGATCCCTCCTGCCTCGCCGAGATCGGCGACGCGCTCGGCGTGGCCGAGGCCGTTTCCGGCGAACTGGGCAAGGTGGGCAATTTCTGGCTCTTGAACCTGCGCCGCATCGACACGCGGCACGCCGAGGTCATCAAGCGGTCGAGCCGCAACATCGCGGGCGCGATCGACGACGTGCTTGTCGCCCTGCCCGCCGCCGTGGCCGAACTGTTCGGCGAGACGGGCGCCGTCGCGCCGGCGCCCGTTGCGCCCGTTGCGCCCGCTCCTCCTCCTCCGCCGTCGCCGCCTCCCGTCGAACCGGGGATGCTGGCCGTGGTTTCGACGCCGCCCGGCGCGGCGGTCGAGATCGACGGCGAAGCGAAAGGCGCGACGCCCCTGGAAACCGCCCTGCCGCCGGGCGAACACGCCCTGGCCGCGACGCTCGACGGCTATGCGACGGAAAAACGCGACGTGACGCTTGCCGCCGGCGAACGGATGGACGTGGCATTGACGCTCGCCGCCGAGAAACCGATGCATCCTTACACGATGTGGGGCCATATCGCCTTCTGGCCGGGGCTGGCGCTGGCGGCTTTTGGCGGCGTCGCCACCTGGCAGGCCAAGGCGGCGGCGGACGATTACAACGCGGCGACGGCCCCGGACGCCGCCAAGGACGCCGAAGCGGCGAACACGCGCTGGACGGGCGGCGCGATCGCCGGCTACGTCCTGGGCGGCGCGCTGATGGCGACGGGCGCGACGCTGTGGATTTTGGGCGCGCAGGCCGACGACGGCGGCGCGGCCGTTTCCGCCGGCCCCACTCCCGACGGCTCGGGCGCGGGAGTCTTCGTGGGCGGGAGGTGGTGAGATGGCGTCCCGTAAAGCATTGCTGTTGCTCATGGCGGCGGCCTGGGCGGCGCTCGCCGCCGGATGCAACTGGTTTCTCGACACCGTCGGTCATGCCGGCGAGCCGTGTACGAAAGGCGATATCTGCGTTGACGGCTCGGAATGCCTGGATGGAATGTGCGTGGCGGCGGGGGATGGCGACGGAGAATCCGAGGGGAGCGACGGCGAAGACGGAGACGCCGACGGCAACAGCGATGGCGACGCCGACAACGATGACGAAAGGGCCATCGCCGGTCTGGTGATCCAGACCTGGGCCGCCGCGCCGACGGGCCTGACCGGGTGCTTCGACGGCGACAACGCGCGCGTCAACTGCGCCGACGTCGGCGGCGGGCCGCCCGCTCCCGACTGCGACGACGGCGTGGTCGATGTTCGCGCCGACTACTGCGGCCAGGACGCGCAGTACGCGCAAACGCGCCGTTCTTTCGAGCCGGAAGCGCAAAGCGGCGGCCGCGCCGTCTATGACCCCGCCACCGGCTTGATGTGGGCCGTCGAGTTTCTGGACGAAGAGAGCCATCAGGACGCCAACCGCTACTGCGCCGAGTTGATCTACGCCGGCCGGGACGACTGGTATCTGCCGAACGTCCATGAACTGCGCAGCCTCGTCAATTACGGCAGGACGTCGCCGAATATCGACACGACGGCTTTCCCCAACGCGCCGTCCGGACCTCACTGGACGCGCACGACTTATACCCCGGAACGCGGCAACGAAGCCTGGACGGTCGATTTCGCCATCGGCTACGCCTATCCGTTCCACGACAGCGAGAAATACGCCGTCCGCTGCTGCCGGCGGGACGATCCGGGCGCGGTTACGGACGCAGCCCGGCTGGCCGACATGGGCGACTTTCTGGACCGTTTCGCCAACGAGGGCGGCGACGAGGCCGTCCTTCGGGACCGGATCACGGACCTGAGCTGGCAGGCGACGATGGAGGTGGGACAGACCTGGCCTCAGGCGCTGCACTATTGCGAGAAGCTCGCCTACGCCGACAAAGAAGACTGGCGGCTGCCGAACCTCAACGAGGCGGCGAGCCTGCTCGATTACGGCCGCGCCTACCCCGCCGTGGCGCTGCCCGTGGATGCGCAACAGACGATGTGGAGCTCGACGACCGTCATTGGGTCGCCGTCCGCCGCCTGGTATATTTCGTTCGGCGACGGCGAAGTGGCCTCGGCGGACAAAACCGAGACCTTCCCCGTGGCGCGTTGCGTGCGCGGCGGGCGGGAAAACGTCGAAGTCCCGACGGACCTGGGCGACCGGTAGCAAAAAATTTCTCATGCTGACGGGCAACCATATGGGTGAGCCGGAAAAAAACGTAGGGGAGGATGAAGCACCGACGGTGCGGAATCCTCCCGCGAAAAAACGGGCGGATTCCGCTGCGCTTCATCCGCCCCTACTTCGCGATGTTGTCGCTCGTTGAATAGCTGATTGGTACTGGCAAAGAACAACCATGACAAAGCAAAAGCCGGCTAGGCCCTTCGCCTGGGGGGAGGCGCTGACGCGCTGGGTGAAGGAGTTCAAGTGCCCCGAATGCAAAGCCTACGCGTTGTTCATTGAGAAAGGCGTGGGCGGAGCGCTGTGGGTGCGCTGCCGCAAGTGCGGCTTCACGATGGAGCTGGAGCCCTTCGCGCGCCAGTACATGGGTTTCAAGGAAACCGCCGACGGCGTGACGATCGTCATCCCCGGCCAGCTCGGCCTGGCGGACCGGGCGATTCCTCTATCGCTTGCCTGAGAGCGCCTGTTAAAATGAATTGATGCCTGTTTGTCACCCCCGCGAAAGCGGGGGTCCAGTACGAAAAGCCCTGGATTCCCGCTTAGGCGGGAATGACGGCCTCGGCTTATTTAGTTATTGGTTCTGAATGAGACAAAGAAATGAAGGGAGCGGTTATTTCCCCTGCGCCGCCTGGAGGCGGGCGTCGGCGCGGGCGAGGCGCAAGGTCTGCTCCTGATAGGCCGGGTCGTCGATTGTGCCGTCGAGTTCCGAGAGCGCCTTCTCGGCGCGCGTTTTGGCCCGCGTGGCGCGCTCGACGTCGATCTCCTCCGCCCGCTCCGCCGACTGCACCACCAACTGCACGCGGTCGGGGCCGACCTCGATGAAGCCCTTGCCCACCGACCAGCGCTCGCGGCGATCGCCGACCCGCGCCGTAAACACGCCCGGCCGGCTCATGACGAACATCTCGATGTGCTGCGGCAGCACGCCGAATTCGCCCAGAAAGCCGGGCGCGACGATCTCGTCCACCAGCCCGGCGTGCTTCTGCCCCTGCGGGGTGACGATGATCAGATCGAGTTTCTGGGCCTCGGCCATGGATTCGCCTCGCGCTTACTTGCCGGTGCGGATGCGCTCCGCCTTCTCCAGCGCCTCGTCGATGCCGCCGACCATGTAGAACGCCTGCTCGGGCAGATCGTCGTGCTTGCCCTCGATGACTTCCTTGAAGCTCTTGATCGAGTCTTCCAGCTTGACGTAGCGGCCCTTCTGGCCGGTGAACGCTTCGGCGACGAAAAACGGCTGGGAGAGGAAACGCTGCAGGCGCCGGGCGCGGCCGACGATGATCTTGTCATCGTCGGAAAGCTCCTCCATGCCCAGGATGGCGATGATGTCCTGCAGGTCCTTGTAGCGCTGGAGAACGCGCTGCACCTCGCGGGCCACCTGGTAGTGCTCCTGGCCGACGATGTTGGGATCGAGGATGCGCGAGGTGGAGTCGAGCGGATCGACCGCCGGATAGATGCCGAGTTCGGAGATCTGGCGCGAAAGGACCGTCGTCGCGTCCAGGTGCGAAAAGGTCGTCGCCGGCGCGGGGTCGGTGAGGTCGTCGGCCGGGACGTAAATCGCCTGCACGGACGTGACCGAACCCTTGCTCGTCGAGGTGATGCGCTCCTGCAGTTCGCCCAGATCCGTGGCCAGGGTCGGCTGGTAGCCGACCGCCGAGGGGATGCGGCCCAAGAGCGCCGACACTTCCGAGCCCGCCTGGGTGAAACGGAAAATGTTGTCGATGAACAAGAGCACGTCGCGGCCTTCCTCGTCGCGGAAGTACTCGGCGGCGGTGAGCGCCGAGAGCCCGACGCGGGCGCGCGCGCCCGGCGGCTCGTTCATCTGGCCGTAGACGAGGACCGTTTTCTCGATGACGCCCGATTCGCGCATCTCCAGCCACAGGTCGTTGCCCTCGCGCGTGCGTTCGCCTACGCCGCCGAACACGGAATAACCGCCGTGCTCCTTGGCGAGGTTGTGGATCAGCTCCATGATGATGACCGTTTTCCCGACGCCCGCGCCGCCGAACAGGCCGATCTTGCCGCCCTGCTGGTAGGGCTCCAGAAGGTCGATGACCTTGATGCCGGTCTCGAACATCTTGATCTGCGTGCTCTGCTCGGTGAACAGCGGCGGCTTGCGATGGATCGGATAGAAATGATCCGTCTCCACCGGCCCCATCTCGTCCACCGGCTGGCCGATGACGTTGAGGATGCGGCCCAGCGTTTTCGGACCGACGGGGATGGAGATCGGTACGCCGGTGTTGAGCACCTTCTGGCCGCGCTTCAGGCCGTCCGTCGAATCCATGGCGATCGTGCGTACGGTGGACTCGCCCAGGTGCTGCGCCACCTCGACCACGAGGTTCCACTCGGCGTCGGAGATCGCCGGATTCGAAAGCTTCAGCGCCGTGTAGATCTCCGGCAGGTCGCCGTCCTCGAAGTAGACGTCGACCACGGGGCCGATGACCTGACTCACTTTCCCGTAATGGGCGCCTTCTTGCGTCGCGCGGGGTTCTTGCAGCATCGTCAAACCCTTTCCTCTCGCGTCAGCCCTTCAGCGCTTCCGCGCCGCCGATGATCTCCATCAACTCTTTCGTGATCGCCGCCTGCCGGGCCCGGTTGTACTGCAGCGTCAGCCGGTCGATCATCTCGCCGGCGTTGCGCGTCGCGCCGTCCATGGCGTTCATGCGCGCGCTCTGCTCCGAGGCCTGCGACTCCAGAAGGCAGCGGTAGATCTGGATCGAAACGTGCTCCGGCGCCAGTTCGTCGAGGATCGCGTGGCGGTCCGGCTCGTACTTGTACTCGTGGTGCGCGACCGCCTGCGCCTCCTCCGAGGGCGCGATCGGCACGAGCTTCTCGATCGTCACCTTCTGCGTGATGACCGACTTGAACTCGTTGTACAGCGTCCACACCTCATCGACCTCGCCGTCGCGGAAGCCGCGCACCAGCCCGTCGGCGACGATGTCGGCCTCTTCGAAGAGATTGTGGTGGTAGAGTTCGGGGAAGGTCTTCGCCACGTTGGCCTGGCGGCGGCGATAATACTCGATCGCCTTGCGGCCGATCAGCCAGAGCCGCACCTCGCGGTCGGGCCATTCCTCGCGGATGGCGCGGTCGGCGCGGCGCAGGATGTTGGCGTTGAAACCGCCGCAGAGGCCCTTGTCGGAGGTGACGATCAGCAGGGCCACGGCCTTGACCTGCTCGCGCGGCACCATCAAGGGGTCCATGTATTCGTCCGCGCCCTCGGTGAGGCCCTTGATCAGGCCGTCGATGCGGCGCGCGTAGGGGCGGGTGTTGAGGATCGCGTCCTGGGCGCGGCGCAGTTTCGCGGCGGCGATCATCTTCATCGCTTTCGTGATCTTCTGCGTGTTGCGGACGGACCCGATCCGCTTGCGGATGTGCTTTAAGCTCGGCATTCTCGTCGCCCGCCTACGGCTTGAAGATCGCCTTGAATTCGTCCAGGAGCTTCGTGAGCTTGGCCTCGATCTCGGGCGTGATCTCCCTCTGCTCGACAATCGCCCGCAGCGCTTCCGGGTAGTGATCGTCGGCGTAGGCGTAAAGCTCCTTCTCGTAGCGGCCAAGCGCCGCGATGTTCTGATCGACCAGGTAGCCCTTGTTGGCGGCGAAAATCAGCAGCACCTGTTTTTCAACGGGCTGCGGCTGATATTGCCCCTGCTTCAGGATTTCCACGAGCCGGACGCCCGCTTGCAGCTGGCGCAGGGTCTCCTTGTCGAGGTCGGAGCCGAACTGCGCGAAGGCGGCCAGTTCACGGTACTGGGCGAGCGTCAGGCGCAGCATGCCCGCCACCTTCTTCATCGCCTTGATCTGGGCGTTGCCGCCGACGCGGGAAACGGAGATGCCGGCGTTGATCGCCGGACGCACGCCGGAATAGAAGAGGTCCGTCTCCAGAAAGATCTGGCCGTCGGTGATCGAAATGACGTTCGTGGGGATGTAGGCCGAGACGTCGCCGGCCTGCGTTTCGATGATCGGCAGCGCGGTGAGCGAGCCGCCCGTCGTGGGAATCCTCTTCCACGCGAGGTTCGCCTTGTCGGGATGAGCGGCGAGTTTCTTCCTGCCTTGCTCGTGCTCGATGGGGTTTTTGTAGGCCTTGCCGTCCATGGCGTTGGCCGCCGAGGCGGGCAGGTCTTTCTTCACGATCACCCAGTGCTCGGCCATCTTCGCCGCGCGCTCCAGGAGGCGCGAGTGGAGGTAGAAGACGTCGCCGGGGAACGCCTCGCGGCCCGGCGGGCGGCGCAGCAGGAGCGAGAGCTGGCGGTAGGCGACGGCGTGCTTGGAAAGGTCGTCGTAGATGCAGACGACGTGCATGCCGTTGTCGCGGAACCACTCGCCCATGGACACGCCGGCGTACGGGGCGATGAACAGCAAGGGCGCCATTTCCGAAGCCGTGGCGGCGATGACGCAGGTGTATTCCATCGCTCCGGCCTTCTTCAGCCGATCGACGACCTGCGCCACGGTGGACTGCTTCTGGCCGACGGCGACGTAGATGCAATACACCGGGCTGTCCGTCTGGTGCGTGGATTTCTGGTTGATGATCGTGTCGATGGCGATGGCCGTCTTGCCCGTCTGGCGGTCGCCGATGATCAGCTCGCGCTGGCCGCGGCCGATCGGGATCATCGAGTCGATGGCCTTGATGCCGGTCTGCAGGGGCTCCTTCACCGGCTGGCGATAGACGATGCCGGGCGCCTTGACCTCGATGCGGCGCGTCTCGGTGGAGTTGAGGGCCGGGCCGCCGTCGATCGGCTGCCCCAGCGCATTGAGGACGCGGCCGAGGATGCCCTTGCCCACCGGAACGGAGGCGATCGAGCCGGTGCGCTTGACCAGGTCGCCCTCGCGCACGTGGCGGTCCTCGCCGAACAGCGCCACGCCGACGTTGTCCTCTTCCAGGTTGAGCACCATGCCGAACAGGTCGCCGGGAAATTCCAGAAGTTCGCCCGCCTGGGCTTCCTCCAGTCCGTAGACGCGGGCGATGCCGTCGCCGACGGAAAGCACGGAGCCGGTCTCGGCCACGTTCACCCGGTTGTCGTAGTCGCCGATCTGCTGGCGAATGATTCTCGAAATGTCTGCCGCTCTGATTTCCACGTCACATCTCCTTGCCCAGCGAGGCTTTCAATCGCGAAAGCTGCGAACGGAGGCTCCCGTCGAGGATGACGGAGCCGATGCGCGTGACGACCCCGCCGATCAGATCGGGGCGGATCTCCTTCTCCACGGTCACCTTGTGGCCCGTGATCCGCTCCAGGGCCGCGCGGATGCGCTTGTAATGATCTTCGGGAAGCTCGATCGCCGAGGCGACGGCTGCCCGCACCCGGCCGGTTTTGCCTTCGACGAGCTTGTGCATTTCGGCGACGATCTGGTCAACGTAACGGATCCGGTCCCGCGCGACGAGATGGGCCAGGCTGCGCTGGGCCAGGGCGTCGAGCAGGAGGATCTGCGCCGCCGCCTGCACCACCTTGCCGCGTTCGCCGGCGAAGGTGGGATTGGCGAGCACCTGCGCCAGATCGGGGGACGCGGCCGCGGCGCGGGCGAAAAGATCGAGCTGCTCGGCGAGCCGTTCCGCGTCGGTGAGCGAACCCGCGATATCGACGAGCGCGCGGGCGTAGCGTTTGGCCACCAGGCTGCGCTTCATACGCGTTTAACCTCCCGGAGCTTCTCGATGTAATCGTCGGAGAGGCGCAAACCGTCGGCGGGGGTAAGCGACCGCCTCAGAACCTTCTCCGTCTCTTCCACCACGCCGGCGGCGACCTCTTCCATAAGCTGGCGGCGGGCCTTCTCGAATTCCACCGCCACCGTCTTCTCCACGTCTTCGATCAATTTGGCCGCCTGGCGCTGGGCCGCCACGAGAATTTTTTCCTTTTCGTAGTCGGCTTCCTTGCGCGACTGGACCAGCACTTCCTCGCGCGTGCGCACCAGTTCGTCGATCTTCGCGGCGTATTCCTTCGCCTTCTCCTCCGCCGCCTGGCGGGCGCGCTCGGCGGCATGGAGCTTGTCTTCGATTTCGTCGGCGCGCTTGGCGAAAAACGTCGCCACCGGTCTGCGCAACGCCATGATCAGCAGCACGGCCACGGCGGCGACGTTGAAGAACAGGCTGCCGACGTAGACCCAGTTGACGCCGTGGTGTCCGCCGTGTCCGCCTTCTTCGGCGGCGAAGGCCGCGGAAGCGACGAACAGGGTTGCTGTGAGGACTGGAATGGCGTGTCTGACAATGCGCATGGTCGTTTCCGCCTCGCCTTTACAGGTCGCGTCCGATCAAGGCGCGCGCAAGATCCTTGGTGAGTTGCGGGATTTCCGCTTTGAGTTCGTTGCGGGCGCTCGCCAGCGTTCGGGCCAGTTCTCCGCGCGCCTCGGTCAGCCGCGTCTTGACGCGGGCCTGGGCCTGGGCGACAAGCTCCCGCTCGGCCTTGACCGCGTCGGCGCGCATCTCCTGCCGCACCTTGCCGGCGGCGGAGCGGACGGCGTTCAGCAATTCCGCGTATTCGGCTTCCTTGGCGGCGATGGTCCTGGCGAGGCGATCCTCTTCGGCGGCGGGCGCGAGACGGCGGCGACGCTCCTCCAGCGTTGCGGTCACGGGCTTGATCAGCAGGCGGCTGAGAATCAGCACCGTGAGGAGGAACAGCGCAAGCTGATAGAACACCGACAGATCGATATTGAGCAGGTCGATTCCAGCCATACACCCCTCGTCGCGCACCCAGTCGTTCGAAAGATCTTCCCCAAAGCGGCGTCAATCCCCTACCACATGCAGCCCGCGCTTGTCAAGCCGGCGATTCCCGACGCAAGACAACGGGTTAGCTGAGCGCCCCGACGCAACGCATCTTGACCGGTCGATGAAACCGCCTCATTTATAAAGACGAAAGCGGGGGGATCCGCTTCATGGCGTCCGAACCATACCCCGCTTTCCCGTTTGCTCCAAGAAATTAATGAATGGGCCGGTTTCCGCCAGGAGCGAATTGACACCGGCCGGAGCGGGTGCTAGCGTCCGCAGGAGTTGAACGGACGTTGCCGGGAGCCGCCTTGCGAACCATTCGCCTTGTCATTTTCGGATCGATCCTGGTTTTCGCCGGCTGCGGAATCAGACCCGATCCACTGCAATGCGAGGATCTCTGCGATCAGTGGCGGATCTGCAACCCGGCCGTGGCCGACCCCGACTGGGACATCTGCTTCGCCGACTGTCACGCGCAAGGATACTCTCGCGGCTTCGTCGATTGCGTGCTGACCAAACCCTGCGACCCCGACTTCGAGAAGACCAAGGAAGAGTGCATCCTGCGTTTCGATGAACTGCTGCCCCCCGCCGACAGCGAGGTCATCGGCACGCGGTAGCCGCGCTATCCTTCGAAGGGACGTTCCGACAAAGCCTTGTAGATTTCCGCCAGATGGCGATCGAAGCGGACCTTGACGTTTTTGTGCTTGTCCCTCATGTAGTTGGCCCACTCGAAGACGTGGACGCTCCTGGCGTAATCCAGACGTTCGGGGACGGGGCCGAACTGCTCGTGGGAAAGGAAGCTCTGCGCGTCGAATCCCTTGCCGACCAGCCGCGCCAGCTTGCCCAGGCCGTCGATCACCCGCTGGAACTGAGCAAAGAGTTTTACCTGGCTCGGATAGCAATCGAAGGCCCGGCGCTTGATTTCCAACTCTTCTTCGCGCAGCAGCAGTTCGTGGACGACTCCTTTATAGAGGGGGTGAAAGCGCAGCGGGACGAGGATCGTGTACTCGTACTCCGGAAGCTGATAGAAGGCGGGCCGATAACCCGCTTCGCGTTCGAGTTGCCGTATGGCGAGCGCCGTCAGGATGTGCATGAGATCGTGCTCGGGGTGGCCGTTCTGGAATTGCAGCGTCCAGACGACGTGCGGCTTATGGGCCTTGATCCGGCGGTAGACGTCGTCGCCGAGCCGGTGGAAGTAGTTCATCACCGCCGGACGGTTGGCGGGGTTCAGCGTCAATTCGACGAAGTGGTCGTAAATCTCGATTTCCGACCAGTCGAGGCAGACGCGCCGCTTAAGCGGCCGGCCGAGCGTGAGCAGCACCTGGTCGGCCTCGGCCTTGCGCATCTCGGCGTACTGTTTCGGATCGGCGTTTTCGAAGGGGGCCAGGCCGTCGCCGTTGGTCAGCCAGACGAAATCGACGCCTTCGCCGAGCCGCCGGATCAGGCCGCAGTAATTGATCTCGTCGTCCTGGTGGGCCAGCGCGAACAGATGCGTGGTCGCCGGATCGAACAGATAATGCGGGTAAGGTTGGCGGTTCACGGCGTCCTCCTTTCTCGCCCAAAGCGACTAACCTCTACACCAACGAGCGGAAGGCGTCAACGAAGAGACGGTTTGGGGAAAATAGAGGGATGCCTACCTTGGCCTTTCACCTTGTCCGCCCTCCCGCTTGTCTCTTGGCCTCCGCTTTGCTAGCATGGGGCGATCGAAGGATGCAAGCGCGGCGCGGATCGCGAAGGAGAACGACGTGGAGGTCAGCACCATCCTCATCGTGGACGACGAAGAGAACCTCCGGCACATGCTGTCGGTCGTCCTCACCAAGGAAGGCTTCACCTGCACGACGGCGGCGGACGGCGAAGAGGCGCTCGCCCTGCTGCAGAAGCAGCGCAGCGACATCGTGCTCTGCGACATCAACATGCCCAAATTGGGCGGCATGGACTTTTTGCGCGAACTGGAGACGCGCGGCATCGAAACGACGGTGATCATGATCACCGCATACGGCAGCGTGGAGAACGCCATCTCGGCGATGCAGGCCGGGGCTTACGACTACATCAACAAGCCCTTCCGGCCCGACGAGGTGCTGCTGACGATCCGCAAGGCCCAGGAGCGCGAGCGGCTGCGGCGCGAGAACCGCCTCCTGCGCCGGCGGCTCAACGAGGAATACGACTTCGCGCGCATCGTCACCAAGGACGACAAGCTCAGCACGCTCTTCCGCGTCGCGCAGAAGGTGGCCAACTTCAAGTCCACCGTGCTGATCACCGGCGAGAGCGGCACGGGCAAGGAACTGTTCGCCCGCGCCATTCACAACGCCTCCACGCGCCGCGACAAGCCCTTCGTCGCCGTCAACTGCGGCGCGATCCCCGAAACGCTGATCGAAAGCGAACTCTTCGGCCACGAAAAGGGCGCTTTCACCGACGCCCACCGCATGCGCAAGGGGCTGTTCGAGGAAGCCGACGGCGGCACGCTGCTGTTGGACGAAATCAGCGAGCTGCCGCTCTCGATGCAGGTGAAGCTTCTGCGGGTGCTTCAGGAAGAGGAAATCCGCCGCATCGGCGGCGACCGGGCGATGAAGGTTGACGTGCGGATCATCGCCGCCTCGATGAAGCGGCCGGGCGACCTGGTCAAGGAAGGCAAGTTCCGCGAGGACCTCTATTACCGGCTCAACGTCGTCAATCTGCACATCCCGCCCCTGCGCGAGCGCCGGGGCGACATCCCGCTTCTGGCGCGTTTCTTCATCGAGCGCTTCAACGACACGATGGGCGTCGGCGTGCGCGCGATCACGCCCGAGGCGCTGGCGCTCATGGAGGCGTACCACTGGCCGGGCAACGTCCGCGAACTGGAAAACACGATCGAGCGGGCGATCGTCCTCTCCGACGGACCGATCATCACCATCGACAGCCTGCCGGCGAAGATCACCGAATATCAGGCCGACCGGCCGCAGGCGGATCTCTCGGAGGACAACCTTTCGATCAAGAAGGGAGTCTACCGTCTCGAATACGATCTCATTTCGCGCGCCTTGCGGGCGACGGGCGGCAACCGCACCGCCGCGGCGCGGCTCTTGGAGATCAGCCACCGCGCGCTTCTTTACAAGATCAAGGAATACCGCATCGAAGAGTGAACCCATGCAAACGAGGGGAATCGATGATCGACTGGATTTTAAAGCGTCGCAGCATCCGTAAGTATACTTCCGAAGACGTGTCGGAGGCCCAGGTGACCGAGATCCTCAAGGCCGCGATGGCCGCGCCGACGGCGAACAACGTCTGCGACTGGGAATTCGTCGTCGTCCGCGACCCGGCGGTGAAGCGGGCGCTCGCCGCCGCCCTGCCGCACGGCAAGATGACCGCCGAGGCGCCGCTGGCGATCGTCGTCGTCGGGCGGACGGCAGAGAAGTACGCCGAGCAGGACTGCGCGGCGGCGACGGAAAACATCCTCCTCGCCGTGACCAGCCTCGGCCTGGGCGCGGTGTGGCTGGGGATGAAGGACCCCGACCGCGTCGCCGGCGTGACGAAAGCGGTGGGCCTTCCGGAGGGCCGTTACCCCTTCACCGTGATTCCCATCGGCCATCCGGCCGAGGACAAACCGCCGCGCACGCAGTACGATCCCGCGAAGATATTCCAGGACCGCTACGGGCGGCGCTGACGCTCCAGCCCGCCTGCTTTGCGTTGCGATATTGTCCTGTCTTTCCCGTTGACTCGCCTAAGCTCGGGTGTAAAATGAGCCGCGCGACGGGGCCCCGGGTCCGTCGCCCGTCCGAGACGGCGGCGTTTTGCCGCCCGTGCCGGCTGGTTGTAACATTCAAGAACAGGTGGCGCGATGGCGACGATGAAGGCGATCGTGAAGGCGAAAGCGGAGCCGGGCGGTCTGGCGTTCAGGGATCTGCCGATTCCCGAGCCGGGCGAGGGCGAGGTGCTCCTGAAGAACCTCGCCGTGGCGATCTGCGGCACGGACCTGCACATCTACAACTGGGACGCCTGGAGCCGGAAGCGCGTCAGGATCCCCACGGTCATCGGCCACGAGTTCGCCGCCACCGTGGCCAAGACGGGGCCGGGCGTGACGCGCGCCAAGGTCGGCGACTACGTCTCGGGCGAAGGCCACCTCTTCTGCGGCCTCTGCGACAACTGCCGCACGGGCAACGCCCACGTCTGCTACTCGTGGAAAGGCATCGGCTACGACGTGGATGGCGTCTTCCGCGAATACTTCACGCTTCCCGAGCGCAACCTCTGGCGCAACGACCCGGCCACGCCGCCGGCCTACGCGGCGATCCAGGATCCCTTGGGCAACGCCGTGCACACCGTGTTCAAGACGGACTGCGTCGCCAAGCGCGTCGCCGTTTTCGGCGACGGACCGGTAGGACTTCTGGCCGTCGCCACGCTGCGCGCCATCGGCGCGGCGGAGATTTTCGTCTTCGGACGCGGCAATCATTACCGCCTCGACATCGCCCGCAAACTGGGCGCGGATCACGTCATCGACACGTTGGAAACCGATCCCGTGGCCTACATCAAGCAGCACACGGGCGGCTCGGGCGTGGACGTGTCGCTGGAGATCGTCGGCGCGGCCGCCTCGGTCAACGCGGCGTTAAAAAGCGTCAAACTGGGCGGCCACGTCGTGATGATCGGCATCCCCACCGCCGAGGTGCCGCTCGATCTGGCCAACGACATCGTCTTCAACGCGGTCACGCTGCACGGCGTCACCGGCCGCAAGGTCTGGGACTCGTGGTTCGTCATGCGCGGCCTGTTCAGGTCGGGCCGGCTCGACGTGGCGCCGATCATCACCCACCAGTTCCCGTTCGACGAGTACGAGAAGGGCTTCGCGCTGATGCAGACCACCAACTGCGGCAAGGTGGTGCTGACGTTCTGACGCCTCCGGCCGCCGACTTCATTTGCAAAGGAGCCGATCATGCTGGGCAAGATGCAGGGCATTCTGGAGCAGGAGTTGAAGGAGATCCGCGAGGCCGGACTGTGGAAGGCCGAGCGCGTCATCCGCTCGCCGCAGCGCGCCGTCATCAAAGTCGGCGACGGCGAAGCGATCAACATGTGCGCCAACAACTACCTCGGCCTCTCCGACCATCCGGCCCTGGTGGAGGCGGCTTCGCGCGCCATGCGCGAGCGCGGCTTCGGCATGAGCTCGGTGCGCTTCATCTGCGGCACGCTCGACATCCACAAGGAACTGGAAGCGGCGACCGCCAAGTTCCTGGGCAAAGAGGACGCGATTCTCTACTGCTCCTGCTTCGACGCCAACGGCGGGCTGTTCGAGACGCTGTTGGGCGAGCAGGACGCGATCATCTCCGACGAGCTCAACCACGCCTCGATCATCGACGGCGTCCGTCTCTGCAAGGCGCAGCGCTACCGCTACAAAAACAGCGACATGAACGACCTGGAAGAGCGATTGAAGGAAGCCGACAAGGCCGGCGCGCGCGTGAAGATGATCGCCACCGACGGCGTATTTTCCATGGACGGCTACATCGCCAAGCTGGACGAGGTCTGCGACCTGGCCGAGAAATACGGCGCGCTGGTGATGGTCGATGATTCCCACGCCTCGGGCTTCATGGGCAAGACGGGGCGCGGTTCGATCGAATACCGCGGCGTCATGAAGCGCGTGGACATCGTCACCTCGACCTTCGGCAAGGCGATGGGCGGGGCCTCGGGCGGCTTCACCGCCGCCGGCAAGCTGGTGGTGGACAAGCTGCGCCAGCGCAGCCGGCCGTATCTGTTCTCCAACGCGCTCGCGCCGTCGATCGTCGCCGCGACGCTGAAATGCATCGAGATGCTTTCGGAATCGACGGCCCTGCGCGACAAGCTGGAGCGCAACACGAAATATTTCCGCGCCAAGATGGCGCAGACGGGCTTCACCGTCCTGCCCGGCGAGCACCCGATCACGCCGGTGATGCTGGGCGACGCCAAGCTGGCCAACGATTTCGCCGACAAGATGCTCAAGGAAGGGATCTACGTCATCGGCTTCAGCTATCCGGTGGTGCCGAAAGGCAAGGCCCGCATCCGCACGCAGATTTCGGCGGCGCACGAGACCGAACATCTGGACCGCGCCATCGCCGCGTTCGTCAAAGTGGGAAAAACACTGGGCGTGATCTGAAACGCAATCGGGAAGAATCTCTTGCGGGACCAAGGAGCGGGGCGCTGCCCCGCTCTTTTTTTCGGCTACTCCTCTTCCTCCATCTCCTCCTCGGCCGGGCCGCTCGCCGGATGCAGGCGGACGACGAGCGTCTGGGCCAGCTTGTCGTGCAGCCCCTGTTTCTTCGCATCGACGGAAACCCACAGCAGGCCGATGAAGAACGGCAGGGCGGCGACCAGCGAGCCGACAAGGCGGATCGCGGCGCGACCTATGGAGAGCGGCTCGCCGTCGGTCTGGATCACTTCCAGATCCATCGCCAGCTTGCCCGGCGTGCGTCCGCCGAGGGTGGTGAAGTACAGCGTCATCAGCGCGAAGAGAAAAAGATAGAGGGCGCCGTAGGCCGGCGCGAGAATCGGGTAGTCGCGGGCCAGCGCCAACGGGTAGAAGAGACTGGCGTCCAGCGACGGCAAGAGCGCGCGGCCGTAGGCGGCGAAACCGAGGGCGAGAAAGATCCAGGCCAGGGCCAGCGTCACGCCGTGGTCGATGAAGCCGGCCAGAAGCCGCCTGGCGAAGCCGGCGACGACGACGTGCACCTCCATTTCCTCCTCGGCTGCCGCGCCGCTGGATTTTTCCGGCGGCAGCGGCGGCTCGAAGGCGAGGCCGAGCTGCGAGGCCTTGTCGGATCTCGGCTTGACCGGCCGTTTGTCGATGTCGCGGACGTCGGCGCGCGGCGCTTCGTCGGTAAGCATTTCTTTCGGCGCAAGCGGCGCGGGATGCACGGCATCGACGACGAAAGCCGGTTCATCGGGAGGAGGAGCGGCCTTCGGCGGCTTGCGGCCCAGGGGCGCGTTGAGATAAACAGGCTTGGACGGCGCGGCAGGCTCGGACTTGGCGATGGCGTCGTCATCGACGTTCGCCGTCCAGGCCGGCTCCTCGGCGATGGATTCCGCCGGCGCGGCGACGAAGCGCGGCTCCTCCTTTTCCGCCCGGCGCGCGGCTGGAGCGGCGGGCGTTTCGCGGCGGCGAACGTCGGCTTCCGGGGCAGGCATCGGCGGGCCGGCGGTCGTTTTCGGCTCCGGCGGCGGCGCAGCAGGTTTGGGCGCTTCCGGCTTGGGCGGGCCCGGCCTGGCTGCTTCGGGCGGCGGCGCTTCGGCGGAATCGCCGCTCGCCGTGAAGATCGACTGCAGAACGCGTTTCAATTCCTCCGACGAATCATCCTGGCCCGCTTTTTTCAGCGGACTTTCGCCCAGTGCGCTCGGTTTCGGTTTTTCCGCGAAACCCAGCGCGACCACCGTTTCCGGCGGCGTCAGAATCAACCTTGGAGCGGGAGCGGTCGGCGTCGGGGCCTCGGTTTTTATCGATTTCACCGCCTCCGCCGCCAAGTCGTCCAGGGAAGGAACGGCTTTGCTCCGCGCAGCCGGGGCGGCTTTAGCGGCAGTCGATTTGGCGGCGCTCGGCCTGGCGGCCGGAGGTTTGAATGAGGTTTTCTCCCCCTCCACCCAGGCAGGCTCGGCCGATTCCGGAGCGCGGGCGGCCGGGTCGGTTTTGGGCTTGGCCGTCCTTGCTGCTGGTTTGGCGGCCGATTTGGCGGGCTTCGCCGGCGCGGCCGGCTTGGGCGGCTCGATCGGCGGCAAGGGCTCGGCCGGCAGGGACGGCGCGGCCGGCTTAGGCGGTTCGATCGGCGGCAAGGGCTCGGCCGGCAGGGACGGCTCGCCCGGCGCGGGCGGCTCGGCCGGCGCGACAGGCTTCAGATCCTGCTGCGTACGGCGCATTTTCCAGGTGTCGGCGTCTTCTTCTTTCCCGGCCGGCGGCAGCTTGTCGAGGCGGATCTCCCATTCGGTGTCGGCTTCCGGGGCCACGGGCCGGTTGAAATGCAGCGTGCGCAGGGTCCGGCCGGCTTCCGGCGCGCCGGGTGCGGACGGCGTGGCCGCCGCTCCGGTTTCTTCCGTCCCTGATTTGTCCTCATAGGCCTCCGGTTTGAACTCGCCGACGGGAAACGCGCAAACGGGGCAGACTTGCTCCTCGTCGCCGATCGAATGCTTGCAGCGCGGACATTTCATCGTTCTTCCTCGCCTGTCGCGGGGCGGCCGGTCGCCAGGTCGCCCCAAAGGTATTGCACGATCGCCAGGAACGCCGGGCCGGCGGTCTCCGTGCGCAGGATGCGCGGACCGAGCGACACCAGCCTCGCGCCGCGTTCGCGCGCCGTTTGCGCCTCCTCCGGCGCGAATCCTCCCTCCGGGCCGACGACGAGCGTCGCCGTCCTCGCTCCGGGGCTTGCGGCGAACGCGGTCAGCGGCTCGGCGTCGCGGCCCTCGTAAGCCAGCAGCAGCGGCCCGTCCGCCAGGGCGGAATCCAACAGCGTCTCGAAGGACACCGGCGCGTCAAGCTCGGCCAGGCGGATGCGGCCGCACTGGCGGCAGGCCTCGGCGGCCACCTTGCGCCAGCGGTCGAGCCGGCGCTCGGTTTCCGCCGCGTCGAGCCGAAGCACGGCGCGGCGCGAGACGAAGGGCCGGACGCGCGCCACGCCGAGCTCGACGGCCTTCTGGATGACGACGTCGAGCTTGTCCTGCTTGGCCAGACCCTGAGCCAGAACGGCGCGAAAGGCCGGCGGCGCTTCCTCGCGCGCCACGACGCCGATTTCCAAAGTCACGCGCCGGGGGCGGTCGTCCGCCAGCACGGCGGCATATTCGCGGGCCACGCCGTCGAAGGCGCGCAGCCGGTCGCCTTTTCGCAGCCGGAGCACGCGCACGAGATAATGCGCCTGCCCTTCGTCGAGGGCGATCGTCGCGCCTTGCGCGACCGCGCCCGACGCCAGTTGCGGCAGATAAAGGCGTTCCACCCGCTCCCCTCGGCGATCCGACATCTTGGCCGACGACGACTCAGTATACCATGCCGGGCGGCCGGCTTCCAGATCGCCCGGCCGCTTTACGCCGCCGGTTCGCCGTAGACGACGCAGCGGATGCCGCCTTTCAGACCGGCCGGGAAACAGCCGCCGTCGCTTTTGCACCGGGCCGGCCCGCGGTCGCCTTTCGCCCAGCGGGCGGGCAGCTCCGGCTCGCAGATCAGCGGCCGGGCGAACGACGCCGTGTCCGCCTCGCCGCCGCTGACGATCGCCTCGGCGATCTCGAAGGAACGGATGCCGCCGACCAGCCCGACGGGGACGGGGACGGCGCGCTTGATCGCGGCGGCGTGGCGGCGGAAGTAGGCTTCCTTCTCCGGGGCGTCCACGCCCCGGCGCACGGCGCCGTTCGCCCCGGCGGCGGGAGTGCCGCCGGAAACCTCGATGTGGTCCAGGCCGGCTTGGGCGAACAGCCGCGCGGCGGCGACCGCGTCGTCGAGCACAAGGCCGCCCGGTTCGAAATCCTCGCCGTTCAGTTTCATCGACAGCGCCGCCGCTTCGCCGATCGCCTGGCGCACGGCGCGGATCGTTTCGACGACGAAGCGGGCTCGATTCGGCAGCGATCCGCCGTAGGCGTCGGTCCGCCGGTTGGACGCCGGCGAGAGGAAACGATTGAGCAGGTAGCCGTGCGCGCCGTGCAGCTGCACGCCGTCGAAACCGGCCTCCATGGCGCGGCGCGCGGCGGCGGCGAAGGCGGCGGCAAGCGCCGGCAACTCCTCGGCGGCGAGGGCGCGGGGCAGGGCCTTGTGCGACGGGTAGGGCGCGGCGGAGGGCGCAATCAGCTCGGAACCCCCTACAAGATCGGCCGTCGTCTGGCCGCCGGCGTGGACGATCTGCACGAGGGCTTTCCCGCCGGCTTCGTGGATCGCCGCCGCCAGCCGCGCCAGACCGGGGACATGATCGTCGGACCAGATGCCGATCTGGTTGGGCAGCCCCCGGCCGTCCGGCCGGATGTAGGCGTAGCCGGTGATGATGAGGCCCACGCCGCCCTTCGCGAGACGGCGATACAAGGGGAGCAGAGCGTCGGCGACGAAACCCTGCGCGTCGGCCATTCCTTCCCAGGTGGCGGAGCGGATCAGGCGGTTGGGCAGTTCCAGGCGGTTCAGCGTCCACGGCGAAAACAAGCGGCTCATCGGTCCTCCTTGCGTTTAACAAAAGCCCGAAAACCGTGTCCTTCGAGACACTCGCTTCGCTCGTTCCTCAGGAACACGGTTTCTTTCCGCGTCCCCGAGGAGCTTCCGCAAGCGGAAGCGTCTCGAAGGGCGCGGAATTATACAATGCCTATTTGTCAGGCCCCCGCGTCCGCCTGGCCGAAAGGCGAGGCCAGCGGCGGCGCGGCGTCCTCGCCTTCGTCCTCACCCAATTCGGCGGCCAGCCGCGCGCGGATGAAGGCGCGGTCGGCCGGCGCGACGCCGTAAATGTCGAACACGTCCTCGTCGAGCGCGGCGACGGCGCGGCCGAAGGCGTCGCCGTCGAGGGCGTCGAGCGCGGCGACCTGCGCGTCGATCGCCGTCTGCCGCGCCTCGCTCGTCCAGCGCAGCGGCAGCCGTTCGATGTTGCCGCGCAGCACCTTCACGGTGAAGAACGAATAGGTGTAATAGAATTGCACGACGGAGGAGTTGAGCAGCGCCAGAAGATAGCGGGCGCGGAAGCCGGGAAGCTGCGGCACAAGGACGTTGGCGTTGTTGAGGGTGAAGCGGCCCCGGTCGTCGCGCGCGAACACCAGCCGCTTGCCGATGAAGCGGTAGACGAGCTTCTCCGGCGCGTCGAAGATCTCGCGCGGACAGGCCTGCTGCAAAGCCTCGCGGTCGTAGACGACGTGGCGGCCGGAAAAGTTGATGCGGAAGCGCTCCACGTCGCGGCCGACGATCAACGGCTCCCACTGCGTCCCGAGCTTGCGGGGCGCCACCAGCCGCTCGTTGTCGCCGGTGACCAGCCCCAACCCGAATTTGGCGCGGTCTTTCAGCGTCGCCGCGCCGTGAGCAATCTGCGACAACAGGCGGCGGACGTCGCCCTCCAGATGGACGTTGAAGATGTTCTCCGGCGTGTCCTCGAACGCCGCCTGGGGCACGTCGCCGCGCGCCGCGCTCTCCCCGCCGCTCCACACCGCCACCTGAACGCGGTTCGCCCGCCGCGCCGCCGCGTCGGGCTCGACCCGCGCGACGAGGATCGCCGCCGGGGCGAAAACGCCGTCGAACAGTTCGCCGCAGGGGACCAGCTTGACGATCGCCGCCCGGTCCAGAAGCAGACGGCGCGAGGCGCGATGGGCGCGGATGTTGAGGTAGGCCTCGGGCACGAGCAGGCCGATGCTGCCGCCGGGGCGGACCAGTTCCAGGGCGCGCTCGATAAACAGCGTGAACGGGTTTACGCCGCTCTGCGCCGAGACGTAGGCGCGCCGGAACTCCGCTTTTTCGCTCGCCGACAACTCCGAGCCCCAGGGCGGATTGCCGATCACGATGTCGAAGCGCCCCGGCGGCGCGGCGCGCTCCACGGCCTCGCAGAACAGCAGATGGTCGGCGCGCTTGAGCGGGTTGACGCCGTGGATGCGGAAGGCGATCGGCTCGCCGACGCGCTCCTCCAGTACGAGATTCATCTTGGCCAGAGTCAGGGCGAAGGAATCGAGGTCGTAGCCGTTTACGTGACGCTCCAGGATGCGGCGGTGCGCTTCGGCCGGCGGCATCCCCGCCGCCGTGAGCCGCGCTTTCAGCCGCGCGTAGGCCCCGAGCAGAAACTGCCCCGAGCCGCAGGCCGGGTCGAGGATCGTCAGTTCGGGATCGGCGACGGGATCGAGCGGCAGCGCATCGAGAATGGCGTTGACGATCGCCGGCGGCGTGTAATACTGGCCGCGCCGCTTGCGCCCGCCCTCGGAGGCGAGCGCCTGATAGAGCGCCCCCAGGAGGTCGCGTTCGAAGAAGTCCAATCGGAAACCCATCAGCGTGGCGTACAGTTCTCCCAGACTGGCCTTGGCGACGACGGCGGAATCGAGCTCCAGGTCCTCCAGAAGATTGTCGATCGCCGTGCGCGAACGATCGGCGGCGAAGAGATCGAGTTGAGCCGCGGTCTTCGGCCTGCGCCGCTTCAGCTTCATCAGATCGGCGAACAGCGCCGCGCTGTCCACGTTCAAGAGCCGCTTCTCGTGCGCCAGTTTGAGGAAGCCGGCCTTGAGCACGAGCGCCGTGAGCGTGCGCGCCCGCGCCGGCTCGTCCGCCGCCGCCCCGAGCTTGTCCGTAAGCCGCTGGCGATAATCGAGCATGGCGTCGATGAACGCCTTCTGCCATTGGCGTGCGGCCTGGCGGCGGGAGCGGACGGCGCGCGGGCTCATCGCCTACGCCTCCGGCGCGGTCGGGGCGGCGGGCGTCGTCCCGCCGTCCGTCGGATAAAGCACGGTCTGTAGAATCCGCAACGCGCCGCCCGACCAGTACGCCGTGGTGTGCCCCATGCCCCACAGCAGGTGCTGCGTGCTTCCCGGCAGCCAGGCGTGGGTGAAGGGGACGACGATATTGTCATGAACCGTGGCGACCGTGTGCAGATCGACGCCCGACAGATCCTCGCCTTGGGCGAGCGCGGTCAAAAAGGGCGAGTTGGGCTCCACCTGACGCGGCACGCGGCCAAGCGCTCCGTAGGCCAGGACCGTTCCGTAGTGCGGCGCGCCGAAGGTGACGAGCCGTTCGATTTTCTCGCGGCCATGCTCTTTCATATAGGCCCGCGCCACCAGTCCGCCGAGCGAGTGGGCGACGAGCGTCAGCCGGCCGTGCCGCGTCTCGGCGAGGATTTCGTCGATCCGGCGCGCCAGCTGCTCGCGGTAATGGTCGATGGCCGCGTCGATGGGATGCAGATTAATTGTGTACAGCTTGCGTTCGGGCCGGTCGCGCAACCGGCGCAGCAGCCAGGTCCAGTAGCGGCGGTTTTCCGTCCAGCCGTGGACGAAAAGCACGGGCGGCAGGACATCGGTGCGCCCGCGGTTCGACGGTACGCCATACCTGGAGAGACCCAAGGGCCAGGTCAGATAGAGCCAGGCGGTGAGAAGGAATTCCTTCCAGAAAGCGGTGAATGCGCCCGCCGGATAGGCGGCGACGGCGTCGGTGCGAAAGGAGTTGTCGGCGAAACGCCAGCGGGCGAGCAGAAACGCCGCGAACATCGTCACGCCGTTGAAGACGGCCATGACCGTCAGGTAGGCGATCAGTACATTGCAGAGAATATCGGCCATCCGTCGGCCCTTCTCAGATGGTGGTCACCGACATCATACCGATTCGCCGGCGCATCGCAAGCCGCGCCGGTTGTTTCTGGGCGACGGAATGGGATAGGGCGGCCCCGGATCAGTACTCCCGCTGTTTCATCGCCTTGCTCGAACGGATGTCGAGCGCGGCCTTCGCCGGTTCCTTGCCGGGCAGGGGATTGTAGATCTGCTCGTGCTCGGGCTCGGGCGGAACGGACAACAGGTCGATCGTCTGCACGCACTCCTCGCGCGTGTACGAGGCCATCATCGAGCGGGCGGAGTCCATGCGGATCGCGTCCTCCGGGCAGGCCTCGACGCAGAAGCCGCAGTAAATGCAGGTGAGCTGGTCGATCTTGAAGCTCGTCGGGTAGCGGTCGATCTTCTGCCGGTCGGTGTAATAGGGCGTCTTGAGCTCGCCGATCTCGATCGTGATGACGTTGGTCGGGCAGGCCATCGCGCACATCATGCAGGCCACGCAGGTGAGCCGGCCGTCCGAACGGTGCGTGAGGTAGTGCCGGCCGCGGGCGCGATAGGAGAAGGGGTAGCGCTCTTCCGGATATTGTTTGGTGACCACGTCCCGCTTGCGCGGCCAGTTGCGGAAAAAGTGGCGCAACGTCACCCGCAGGCCGTTGAAGATCTCCGGGTAGTAAAGCCGCTCGCGCAGGTTGAGCGGCCTGTTGTGCTGCATGTACTTGAAGGGCATCGACGCCTCCCTCAGATGCTGTCCGCGATGAGGACCACGAGCGCCGTGATAACCACGTTGGCCAGGGCCAGCGGAAGCAGAAACTTCCAGCCGAAGTTCATCACCTGGTCGTAGCGGAAACGCGGCAGGGTCCAGCGGATCTGGAGTTGCAGGAAGCAGAAAAAGAGCACTTTGGCGACGAACGTGAGGAACATCAGCGAGGCGACGATCACGCCCGGCAGCCAGGAGGAGCCGAGGGCCGTGTTCAGCCACTGCTCCGCCGCGCTCCAGTCCAGCCACGGCAGGTGGTAGGAGCCGAAGAACATCGTCGTGATCAGCATCGCCGAGATGACCACTTCCATAAACTCGCCGATGAAAAACAGGCCGAACTTGAGGCCGGAGTACTCGAGGAAATAGCCGATGATCTCGCTTTCGCCCTCCGGCAGGTCGAAGGGGGCGCGCTTCGTCTCGGCGACGGCGGCGGCGAAGAAGAGCAGGAAGCCCGCCGGCTGGACCACGACGCCCCAGTTCCAGAGCGATCCGCCCTGCTGGGCGGCGATCTTGTCGAGCATCACGGTCTGGTAGACGATGAACAGGCCGACGAGCGTCAGCCCCATCGCCACCTCGTAGGAGAAAAGCTGCGCCGTGGTGCGCATCGAGCCGATCAGGCCGAACTTGTTGTCGGCGGCGAAGCCGCCCAGCACGCTGGCGTAGACGGAGAGCGAACCGAAGGCGAAGATGAACAGCAGGCCGGCGTTGAGCGTCGCCACCTGCAGGGTGATGGAATGCCCGGCGATCGTCACCGTCCCGCCGAAGGGGATCACCGCCAAGGAGAGGATCAGCGGCATGATGGCGATCAAAGGCGCGATCTGGAAGAGGAAGCGGTTGGCGTTGGCCGGCGTGAAGTCTTCCTTGAAGATCATCTTGATGCCGTCGGCCATCAGGTGCGGCAGGCCCCACAGCCGCCAGCCGACATAGGGGATGAGGGCCCGGTTGGGGCCGATGCGGTCCTGGATCGCCGCCGACTGCTTGCGTTCCTGCCAGGTCAGCACCGCCGCCAGCGTCATGCCGAACCCCAGGAGAACGGCGATCTTGACGAGAGCCTCCACGGCCAGCCAGACGTGCTCCATGGTCAACGCTCCAATTCACCGCCGATCATGTTGATCGAGCCGAAGGTGGGAATGATGTCCGCGATCATGGCGCCCTTGCACAGATCGGGCATGGCCATCGTGAACGGCAGGCAGGTGGGCCGGGCCCGCACGCGGTAGGGCATGCCCGTGCCGTCGGAGACGACGTAGTAGCCGTGCTCGCCGTTGGGCGACTCGATGGCGAAGTAGGCCTCGCCCGCCGGCACCGGCGGGCCGTGCATGACGATCTCGAAGTGGTGGATCAGACTGTCGATGCTGTTGTAGACGTGATATTTGGGCGGCAGGAAAAACTTGTAGTCGTTGACGAACACGTCGCCCTCGGGGATCTTCGCCAGCGCCTGCTCGATGATCCGCATCGACTGCTCCATCTCCTCCATGCGGATCAGGTAGCGGTCGTAGTTGTCGCCATGGTCGCCGACCGGCACCTCGAACTGCACCTGGTCGTAGGTCCAGTGCGGCTTGGCCTTGCGCACGTCGTAAGCGATCCCCGTCGAGCGCAGCATCGGGCCGGTGAAGCTCCAGTCGAGCGCCATCTCCTGCGACACCTTGCCGGTGTTGCGCAGGCGGTCGTAGAAGATGCGGTTGCGCGTGACCAGCTTGTGGCCGTCCTCCAGGTGCTGGCGGATCTTGGCGAAGGCCTCGGCGATGTCCTTGTCGAAGCCGTCGTAAAGGTCGTAAGCCTGCCCGCCGATGCGCGACATGCTGGTCGTCAGCCGCGAACCGCAGATTTTGTCGAGGACGAACCAGAGCAGTTCGCGCCCCTGGATGTAGTAAAGGTACACCGAGAACGCGCCGAGCTCCATCACCGAGGCGGCGACGCAGGTCAGATGGTCGGCGACGCGCGCCAGCTCGGTGACGATCAGCCGCACCCACTTGGCCCGTTCGGGAATCTCGAACTTGCAGAGCTTCTCCACCGCCGAGACGTAGGCCGCGTTGTTGGCCGGCGCGGAGCAGTAGTTGAGCCGGTCGGTGAAGACGATGTTCTGGTTCCAGTTGCGATGCTCGCACATCTTTTCGAAGGCGCGGTGCAGATAGCCGATCTCCACGTCCATGTCGAGGATGGTTTCGCCGGACACCTTCGTCAGCAGCTTGACGATGCCGTGCACCGCCGGATGGGACGGGCCCATCTGCAATTCCATCACGTCGAACGGCAGGTCGGGAACCTGCGGGTCTTTTCTCGTTTCGGTCATCGATGAACCTCCGGCCGCCGATTCAGTCGTCGAGGCGCAGCTTGCGCCGGGCTTGCCACGTCGTCCAGTTGTAGGGCGGATCGTCCTTGGGCTCGATCGGCCAGCGCAGGGGAACGATGGGATGGCACTTTTTCAAGGGGTAATCCTTGCGCAAGGGGTGGCCCTCGAACTCGTCGTACATCAGGATCCGCTTCAGGTTGGGGTGTCCGGCGAAACGCACGCCGAACATGTCGAAAATTTCCCGCTCGAAGGGGTTGGCGACGCGCCAGACCGCCGACACGGAGTCGAGCGGTTCGTTTTCCGGCACGCGCACCTTCAGCCGCAGGCGGTAGTTCTTCGACAGCGAGTAGAGCTGGTAGACCACCTCGAAACGCTCGTCCTGGCCGAGATAATCGACGGCGGTGAGATCGGTGAGCATTTTGAAGTCGAGTTCGGGATCGCTCTTGAGGATCTCGCACACCTTGCGGATGTGGGCGCGGCCGATCCGCAGCCGGTCGTCCTCGGGAACGGCGATCGCCTCCAGCACCGCGCCGGGCGCTTTCTGATTGAGAATCGATGCGACCTTGTCGAGCATGTTCAGGCCCTTTCCGCCGCCGTCGCCGAAGGCTGAGCGAGTTCCGGGTAATCGTCGGTGAGCCGGCGCCTGGCGATTTTGTCCTGCAGCAGCATCAGCCCTTTCAGCACCGATTCCGGGCGCGGCGGGCAGCCGGCGATGTAGACGTCCACGGGAATGATGTGGTCGATGCCGGGCACGGCGGAATAGTTGTCGTAGACGCCGCCCGTGGAGGCGCAGACGCCGAAGGCCACCACCCACTTCGGGTCGGTCATCTGCTCGTAGACTATCTTCAAGACCGGCGAGAGCTTGTGGTTGACGGTGCCGACGATGAACAGCACGTCGCTCTGGCGCGGCGTGAAACGCGGCACCTCGGCGCCGAAGCGGGCGAGGTCGTAGTGGGAGTTCATCACCGACATGAACTCCATGCCGCAGCAGGCGGTGACGAAGGGATACTGAAACAGCGAAAATTTCCGGGCCCAGCCCAAAACGGCCTCGACGGTCGTCGTGAAGAAACCGTCGGAGCCCGCCAGCGCGCGCTCTATTCCCATTCCAAGGCTCCTTTCCGCCATTCATAGACGAGACCCACGATGAGCACGGCCAGGAAGGGCAGCATCACGGCGAATCCGTACCAGGAGAGCTTGCGCAAGAGCACGCTCCACGGGAAAAAGTAGACCACTTCCAGGTCGAAGATCAGAAACAGGATCGCCACCATGAAGTATTTGATGCTGTAGCGCTTTCCCTGCGTGCCGTAAGAGGGATTGCCGCATTCGAACGGCGCGTCCTTGACGGCGCTGCGATGCCGGGGACCGAAGATCGACGCCGCCACCCAGGCCCCGATTCCGACCGCCGCCGACACCAACAAAACCACGAGGATCGGCAGATATTCCACCACGGCTGCACCTCCAGTGCTGACGACACACCGCTCTTTCGCTGTACAGGCAATGCGGACGAAACGCCCGCCGAGCACCTAACGCACCATTATTTTAGCAGCGCCACCCTACAATGGAACGGCAAGGTTGTCAAGGATGCGCGGAAGACCGGCGAAGGAAAACAAAATGCCTTAAAAGCAAATGATCCCAGCCAATTAAGCCGTTCCGCAAGGCGGCCGAAAGATTCGCCGGACGATGTTTTTCCCTCGCCTGCCCCTGGCCCTCCATGGTATAAGGGCGCAAGTTCACGTTTCGACTTTTTGCAAAAGGGAGACGAAGCCGATGCAGGGCCTGTCGGTGACCGCGGCGAGGCGCGCCGCGTGGGTGATCGTGGCGTGGATCGTCCTTGGTTCCTTGGCCTACGCGCAGGAGGAAGACGCCGCCCCGGCCGCGCCGGAGGGCGAAGCCGCCCAGCCGGCCGGCGGCCCGCCGCCCGCCGAACCCGAGACCAAGAGTCATCTGGTGGCGGTGATGCAGCTCACGGTCGATGGCATGGAAAATTCCACCGCCGACGGTTCGATGGAGATGACGATCGCCAAGGCGGCGGCCAACCTGGGTCAGCGGGCCGTCGATCCGGCCGCTTCGAAGGAGTTTCTGGCCTCCGAGGCCGGCAGGCCCTACGCCGAATGCTACTCGGTGAACTGCACCGCCGACGCCGGCAAAGGGCTCGGCGTCGATCTCGTCATCTCCGGCAACGTCATGAAGGCGCAGGACCTGGTGAAGGTCAACCTGCAACTGATCAAGGTGGCGGCGGGCAAGATCGTCTCCTCCGACAAAGCGGAAATCCCGGCCGGCCAGCCCTTGGAGCCGATGCTCGCCGAGAGCGTCAAGCGCCTCTTCGACGGCTACAAAGACGCGCCGCCGGTCGCGCCGGTGGCGGTGGAGGACGTGCCCGAGGACGAAAACCCCGCCGCGGAGAAGGCCAAGGAGGAGCGTTTCTACAAGGGCGAACTGACGACGATCGGGCCTTTGGAAATCATCCCGCTGGCCAACCGCGCCGGCGTCGTCACCGGCTACCGCCGTCTGGGCTACAACCATTACGTGTACATCGAGCCGCAAGTGGACCTGCGCTTCTTCCCCGACGACATCACCAAGGACAGCAAGCTGCGCCTGGGTTTCGGCGTGCCCCTGAACCTGGAGATCTTCTCCGGCGAGGACAAGAACGGCGACGAGGAACTCGACAAATTCGCCGACGCCGGCAAGCCGCGCAAGCAGGACTGGGATTCCTGGCGCGACGCGGCGAAGCTGATCCGCTACATTCAGTACGGCCGCAAGGAGGATAACCTCTACGTCAACGTCAACCGCACCTTCGCCGCGTCCATCGGCCACGGCATCGTCCTGAAGCGCTACATCCCCAACCTGGACTACTTCACGCAGCGCGTCTCGGCGGAAGTGGACGCCTACTGGCGCTACGGCGGCTTCGAGTTCTTCACCAACGACATCACCAAGTACAACATCATCGGCATGCTGGCCTTCATCAAGCCGGCGTCGTTCTTCTCCGACCACTGGATGGCGGAAAGCCTCTCCTTCGGCATGCACTACCACACCGACTGGGACGCGCCCGAAACCGTCCGCACCAACCGCTCCGCCAGCGACGGCTCCTACATCTACGACCCGGTGGACGTCCATTTCATCGGCGGCGACGTCGAATTCAAGGTGGTGAGGTGGCCGACGGTCAAGCCGAACGTGGACGTCAAGGTCTACACCGATTTCACCCAGTGGCTCGACCACGGCGGCGGCTGGACCCTGGGCGCGCTCGGGCGCTTCAACCTCTACACCAAGATCCGCCAGGCCTTCCGCGCCCGCGCCGAATTCCGCGTCTTCCAGGAAAACTACACGCCCTCCTACTTCGATCCGTTCTACGAGGTGATGAAGTACAAGTATTTCTCCGAGAGCCGGCCGGCGACGAACAAGCAGTACACGGAATACACGATCAAGACCAAGTACCTCGAATTCACCAACCGGCCCGGCGACTGGAACCGCGTCGGCGGCTACTTCGAGTTCTCCTACGCGCTTCTGGATTACGTCGGCCTGACCTTCGCCTTCGACGGCGCGTCGGGCAGCGACAACGGCAACGTCCTCTTCCACGTCGAGGTGCCGGCGACGAAGTATTTCCAGGTGGCGGCCACCTACTACAAGACGAACGTCGAGACGGTGAAGAACGTCTTCGACCCTTATGCCTCCAACACGATGCTCATCGCCCTGGCGCGGCTGCGGCCGCTCCAGCTTCTGGCCTTCCAGTTCGGCGTGCGGCGCACGGTGCAGCCCTCCGTGGCCTACTTCCCCAACCTGGAGGCCCACTGGGACGTCAAGGCGGATCTGGATATCAGCTGGGAGTTCTAGATCTCTGAGCAGCGTGATGGCGGGCAAGCGCTTGCCCGCCATCTCTTTTCCAGTCCAGCGCTCAGGGCGCGAAGGCGATGGTCCGCACCACGCGCGGGGCGGACGGATTCGCGATCTCCAGCACGTCGAGCTGGCTGTCCGCCAGGATGCCCAGATAAGTTTGCAGCATGAAGGTGCGCCGCACCGCCTCGAAGGCTGGCAGGGTGCTGGCCAGGGTCAGACTGGCCGAGTCGGCCGAGTAGTCGAAGGCGATCAGCGCCGTCCGCTCGTCGCCGGGCGTATGCACGGGCACGAGCATCAGCTTGCGGGTCCAGAGAATGGTGAAGGACTTGAAGTCGTAGAGGGCGTCGGGATCGCTCTGGTCCACCCGGCCGGGGATGATAAGGCTCGCGTCCTCGCGCGGGCGCATCGGGTCGGCGACGTCGAAGATCGCCGCCTTGGTCTCCCACGTGTCCGAGTAGCCCACGGTGAAAAGTTTCCGGTCGTGCAGCACCATGTGCTCGGACCAGCCGGGGATGATGAGTTCGCCCAACAGCGCCGGATCGGCCGGATCGGAGAGGTCGATGGTCCACAGCGGGTCGCAGCCGTCCCAGCATTCGTCGCGCCATTCCTCCTCTTCCTCGATGTCGCCGTCCTCGATGGGTTCTTCCGGCAGGCGCAGGTAGGTGACGGCGTAAAGCATGTCGCCCGAAAAGATGGTGGCGTGCAGTTCCTCGCCCGCGGCGAAATCCAGGAAACCCAGGCTCGCCATGGACTCGGGAACGGCGGCGTCCCAGGTTTCCACGAAGGTGGTCCCGCCGGCGAAGGCCGAATGGCTGACCGCCGTGAGCACGCCGTCTTTCAGCCGCATCTTGTAGCGGTCGCGCACCTCGCCGGAAGCGGTGACGGAGCCGCGCCGGGCGAGCGCGCCGTCCGGATCGGCGATGTCCACGTAGTGAATCAGGCTGCCGTCCGGTCCGGGCGTGGAAACCAGCGCCGCCTCGGGCGTGACGGTCACGGCCAGACCCTCGCCGGGGATGTCCAGCGCCTCGATGTCGCGCAGCCCCTCGGCGTCGGCGCGCAAAGAAACGACGCGGATGCGGTCCTCGCCGTGTTGCTCGCCGGTCAGGGCGTCGATCCAGACGCTTTCCGAGAGGAAAACGTAGATGATCTCGCCCACCCAGCGCGTGTCCACGATGCGGCCGTCGAAACGGCGCAGGTCCAGAAGGGCGAGCGAACGTTCGTCCGCCACGTCCACGAGCATCACCTGGCTGATGGCGCGGCCCTCCTCCAACATCGTGTCGTCGTCCCATTCGACCAGCAGCACCGCCAGGTCGTCCCGCATATACATCGAATTGGGGCGTTCCAGCATGGGCATTCGCCCGGTGACCGTCGCCCGGGCGGGGTCGGCGGCGTCGATGCGCACCAGGCCCAGGTGCGGGTTGAGCACCAGGAGGCGCGCGCCGTCATACTTGTAGATGTCCGCCTCGCGGATCAGCCGCTCGATATCGACGGGGTCCACGGGAACGCCCTCGGTCGCGTCGCCGTCCGGCGCCGCGTCGTTTTCGCCAGAGGCGTTCTCGCCATCGCCGTCCACCCAGCCCTGGTCGCCGTCGGGCGTGTCGCCGTCAACGACCCAGCCGTCGCCGTCCGCCGGGAAATCCCCGTCGGTCGGACGGTAATCGCCGTCTTCCCAAGACGAGGAATCGTTGTCGGCGGGCGCGTCGCCGTCCGACGAGTAATAATCGCCATCGGCGAACGCATCCCCGTCCAACTCATCGGCATGGTCGCCGTCGAGCGCGCCATCCGAGTCGGTGGCGGGTTCGCCGCAGGCGGCGAGCGCCGCGAGCAGCAACAGCCCCAAGACCATCCTCCATCCGTCGCGCCGTTTCCCGTTCATGGCCGACCTCCTTTGCGTTTTGTTGCGTGCTGAAGGAGCCTTTTAGCAAGGGCCATGCCAGCGCGGCGAGAGCCGGTAAAGACGGCGATTTCCGCACGCGACGGCCGCCGCCAGAAGGTCCGAAATGGATATTTTTGTCATGGTTGACACCCTTGGTGAAGGATTTTTCGGCTTGGAGGAAGCACATTTGATTCGTTTCGTTCGCCGATAACGGCTACTCCAACAGTGGATTATTTTTTGTTTAAATACAGCATGATAAAACAACTCGCCCTGTTGATTTTCGTTCCTTATCGATCATTTTTTCGGACGGTCAAACATTGTTTTCCGATCGCCTATGACGAATTTGTCACCCATCGAGGGCGAATGTCCGGCAAACCCGGAACCCGAAAATGCGGGTACCCGCGTGTCAAACGGGAAAACTCCGGCGGCGACGCCGAGTTGCCTGCGCTGGCAAGTCATTTGCATTGGGGGTGAGGCATCGGCGGAAAGTTTTCCACGTCCCACCTCAAACTTGAGAAGGAGGTCGGCCATGCGATTCAAAATGAACCCTTGGCGAATCTGGGTCCTTTTTGTTCTGGCGTCCCTCGCTGTCTTCGGCTGCTTCGACGAGGATACGGAGGATGACACGAGCGCGGAAGACGGCGACTCTTCCGATGAGCCGGACGGCGATGCTCCCGACGGCGACTATCATTATTCGGCGGACGGCGACACGCCCGCCGACGGCGATTCTACGTCGTGGGGAGACGGCGACGGCTGGGCCGCGGACGGCGATGCGCTCCTCGACGGCGACACGCCCGATGGCGACGGAAACTGGCTTGACGGCGATGGCGAAGCGGCGCTGGACGGCGACGCGGCCGACGGAGACGCACCTGATGGCGACGCGGCCGAGGGCGAGGCGGC
This sequence comes from Myxococcales bacterium, assembly GCA_003598065.1. GTDB lineage: Bacteria > Myxococcota_A > SURF-8 > SURF-8 > SURF-8 > SURF-8. Next base: position 38,584 of record QZKR01000147.1, read on the forward strand.
CGACAATGACTCTACCGACGGCGACGCGACCGAAGGCGACGGAGAACCGGACGCCGAGGAAGATCCGCTGGCCGCCTGCCCCGAGGAACAGACGCCCCATGTGCTGTATCTGTCCAGCGACGATTCCAATTCGGTGGCCAGCCCGGTCATCCTGCGCTCGATGATTCGGCGCAGGTATCTGCCGGACATCCGTTTCATCCGCGTCTGGGAGTTCCTCAATTATTATCGCGTCGAGTATCCGGCCCCGAGCCGCGAAGACCAGGTGGCCGTCTACGCCGACATGACGCCGGCCGGCACGCCCGGCGACTACGTCCTGCAGGTGGCGGCGCGCAGCTATGATCTGACCTCGCGCGCCGGCCGCCCGATGAATCTGACCTTCGTTCTGGACACCTCCGGCTCGATGAACGGCCAGCCGCTCGACCTGCTGAAGGCCGTCTGCCGCACCATCGCCGGCCAGTTGAGCCGGGGCGACGTCGTCTCGATGGTCGTCTGGAACACGATACAGACCCCGATTTTCGATGGCTACAGGGTGGAAGGTCCCAATGACGCGATGTTGCTGCAGGCCATCGACCGGCTGAGTTCCAACGGCTCGACGGATCTGGACTCCGGGCTTCGGGCCGGCTACGATCTGGCGGAGGAAAATTTCGACCGCGACCGCCTGAACCGCGTGATCCTGATTTCCGACGGCCAGGCCAACGTGGGCCAGGTGGATCCCGACCTCATCGGCCAGGCCGCCGACGACAGCGACGGAGAGGGGATTTATCTGGTCGGAGTCGGCGTGGGCGACGGAATCAACGACACGCTGTTGGAGCGGGTCACCGATTGGGGGCGCGGCGCCTACATCTTCATCGACAGCGCCGACGAAGCCGAGAAAATGTTCGGCAACCGCTTCTACGAAAACATGGAGATCGCCGCGCGCGCCCTGCGCATGGAGGTCACGCTGCCCTGGTACTTCATCATGAAGCAGTTCCACGGCGAGGAATGGAGCGAGAACCCGAACGAAATCGAGCCGCAGCACCTGGCGCCCAACGACGCGATGGTTTTTCATCAGGTGATCGGCGCCTGTCAGGCCGATCTTGTTGATGACGAGGACGAGATCGTGGTGCGCGCCAATTTCGCCGATCCTCAAAACCGTCAGCGCAAAACGGTGGAGCAAACCGTGGCGGTGGGCGATCTTCTGGCTCAGACGCTCGCCCGCCAGATCAAAGGCAACGCCGTCGTGGCCTATGCCAAGGCGCTGGAAGCCTCGGTGACCCTGCCCCGCGGCGAATCCAAACCGGCCATCGAGGCTCTGGCGGATCAATTGGAGGCGTATTTCGAGGAGACGGGCGACGCCGATTGCGCCGAAATGGCCGAGGTGCTCAACACCCTGCTCGAACGGCTGTAGGCATCCGAAGTTTCCGCCTTCGCCGGGGGCGCCGGCGGCAAAATGCGGCGGCGCCCCCGCAAATTCCTTTGACACGCGGTTTCGCCCGCCCGTAGAATCCTCACAGCGTTCGTTCTCGGTCCGCCGCCGTCGCGCGGGCCTTTTCCAGTCGACGCCCTCGGGGGGGCGTGACGCCCAGGTCGTGAGGAGTTCGCCATGCCAGCGAAGGTGAAGAAAACCGCGCCGCCCGCCGCGACAAAGGCGGAGAAGAAACCGGCGGCCAAGCCCGTCGCCCCAAAAAGCGCCGCGAAAGCCGCGCCCAAACCCGGCGCTTCCGATCTGCCGGCGACGACGCGCCGCTTCCGCACCCTGGGCCAGAAGCGCGTCGGCATGCTGTTCTCCGGCGGTCCCGCGCCGGGCGCCAACGCCGTGATCTCCACGGCGACGATCCAGTTTTTGAACGACCACTTCGACGTCGTCGGCTTCTACAAAGGCTACGAGTTCTTGGAGAAGTTCGACCGCAACAACCCGACGGTCTTCAAGGAAGGCATGCACTTCGCCCGCCTGAACTACACCGACGTGACCAAGATCCGCCAGCAGGGCGGCTGCATGCTGCGCACCTCGCGCGCCAACCCGAGCAAGCTGAGCGGCCAGGAAATCCGCAGCGTCAAGGACCTCTCCGATCCGGCGAAGGCGCGGAAACTTTACAACGTCCTCGACGCCCTGGAGTACCTCGGCATCAGTTCCCTGATCTCCATCGGCGGCGACGATACGCTGAAAACCGCCTACTACCTGAGCCTCCTGGGCGTCCCCGTCGTCCACGTACCCAAGACGATCGACAACGACTACTACGGCATCCCCTGGACCTTCGGCTATTTCTCGGCGATCGAACGCGCCCGCCAGGACGTGAAGATCTACAACAACGAAGTGCGCACCACCGAATGCTACTTCATTTTGGAGTTGATGGGCCGCAAGGCGGGCTGGTACACGCTGGGCGCGGGCATCGCCGGCGAGGCGGTGCGGATGATCGGCCCGGAGGAGACGGGAGACACGCTGGATCTGGACAAACTCACCGAGGAACTGGTCGATCTTATCCTCATGCGCGAGCAGCTCAATAAAAACTACGGCGTCATCCTCGTTTCCGAAGGTCTGGTGGACAAACTTCCCGTGGACAAAAAACCCAAAACCACCGACGCCCACGGCAACGTCACGCTTTCCGAGGCCAAAATCGGCGAATTGATCGGCAGCCGCGTGAAAAAACGCTACAAAGAACGCACCGGGCGTTCGCTGACGTTGAAGAACTCGACCATCGGCTACACGACCCGCTGCATCGAACCGTCGGCCTTCGACGTGCTCTTGGGCAGCCAGCTCGGAATGGGAGCCTACCAGTTCATCAAAGCCGGCAATTTCGCGCACATGGTTTCCGTCGGCGACAATTTGGAGATCAAGCGCGTACCCTTCTCCGAGCTCATCGACGGCACCACGTTCAAAACCCGCGTCCGCTACGTGCCGATCGACGGCGACTTCTTTAAACTCGCAAAATCCCTGGAGTTTAAAGCTGTCAAGCGCGGCATCGGCGATATCGGATTGATGTAAAATCCCGTTGACTCGAATGATTGCGCCGCCGCCGCGGGGCGGCGGCGTTTTCAGGCCGCTGCAAACCGGCGACGAAGGTCGCGAGGTGACAAAAAACGGCAGTGCTCGAATCGAATACTGTGACTCTAGTGACAAAAATTGGCACTGACGCTGTTCCCCGCCACGACCTGCGGCGGCGGTTAGATGAATAAAAATTAAATGAAATTGAGTCGTTGGGTAAATCGTGGAATTTTTTTTTGCCGTTGGCACACCCCTTGCTCTTCAGTGGCTGCCATAAGGGCGGTTCGCTCTTATCGCACACAACACGAGAAGGAGGAGAGTCATGAAAAAAGGCTTTACGTTGATTGAGTTGATGATCGTCGTGGCCATCATTGGCATTTTGGCCGCCGTCGCCGTCCCCGCATACACCGAGTACGTGAAGAAGAGCCGCGAGGCCGAAGCCGTCAACACGCTGGGCGACATCCGCACGGCGCAGTACTCCTATCGCGACGACATCGCCGCCGGCAACGGCTTCTTCGCCACGTCGCTTCGCAACCTCAGGTGGAAGCTGGAAAACGGCACGACGAGAGGCATCGCGCCGGCCAGCTTTGAGTATAGCGTCTTGACGGCCAACAATGTCCCAAACGGCCAGCAGGCTAATACTCCCGGCGGCTCGACGGCATTCGTCCTCCATCCCACCATCCAGCTGAACATGGACGGCATCCTGACTTACTCTAACCCCGAAAATTAACCCAACGACGATACGATCTGAAAAGATCAGCCTCGCGCAGCTTTGTACGGCATCTGAGAAAAAATCCCCACCCCATGCGGGTGGGGATTTTTTTGCTTTGGGCGTCGGCTTACGAGGAAAGCGAAGGGTTGGACGATGCGCCAGAACCGCTTTTTACCGGTTAAATTTGAAAGATAGCTAAACCGACGACTTGACGGCCCCGGAGGGGTGGTTATATTTGTTGCAAATTGGATTGATATCGGCAAACAACCGTATGCGACGGGCGGAGCCGTTGAGATAATGAGCGGTCGAGGCAGGAAAATCGTATGGGGCCTGGTCCTGGCGTTTATATCGTTTTACGCTTTTCTGGAACACGACGTTCGCGGACGCTTCGCCGCGCGTCAAAGCGTCGAACCCGCCGTCATCGTTCCCAACAAAGCCCTCGCTCCCGTCATGGCCATGGGCTTCCACAATCTCTGGGCCGATTTTTCCCTCCTGAACGCGCAGGTTTTCTTCGCCAATCCGGAATACCGCGGCCGCATCGAGAAGGGGATGATATTCCGGGAAATGATCGAGCTGGCGACGACGCTCGATCCTTCTTACAAAGTCGCTTACTTTTTCGGCCATTTCGCCCTCTCCTCCTATTGGAACAACTGGGGCGTGCGGCAGGCCAACGAGATCCTGAAGCTCGGGTGGAAGAACAACTTCGACGATTACCGCTTCCCGCAATACATCGGCTTCAACTACTACCTGAACAGCGAAAACAAGAACGAAATCGTCAAATGGTTTCGCATCGCCCTGCGCTATCCGGAGGCGCCGCGCCGCTTGATCTGGACCATCGACCGCATGTTGAGAGGCGCGGATACGACCAATCACATCCACGCCGAGTCGATGTGCGCGATGTGCGAGGACGCCAAAGAGAAAGAACAGAAACGCTATTTCTGCGAACGCTGCGAAACCTACACGGCGCTGATTGCGCTCAACGACCTGCGCCTCGCCTACCTGCGGGACAAAGGGCGTCCGATCGGATCTCTCGGCGACCTGACGGCGGCCGGCTACATCGATAAAATCCCCGTTTGCCCCAACGGCTGCAATTGGCTTTTCACGGCGGACGGTGCGATCACGAGTTCGTCGTTGGCGGAATCAAGCACCGATGTCAGAGGCGTCCCATGACGGCGGCCGTGCAGACTCACGAACTGACGAAACGCTACAAGTCGGACTTCCGCGTCCGGACGATCACGGCCTTGGATTCGGTGAGCCTTGCCGTCGAGCGCGGCGAGGTGTTCGGTTGCATCGGCCACAACGGCGCGGGCAAAACGACGCTGATCAAAATTCTGACCGGCCTGATTGCGGCGTCGGGCGGCAGGGCGACGATCATGGGCCGCGCGGTGGGCGACGCGGCCGCGCGGCGCGACGTCGGCTTTCTGCCCGAGCGGCCTTACTTCTACGAATATCTCACGGCCAGGGAAGCCTTGCGTTTCTACGGGGAGCTTAGCGGCATGAAAGCGGCCGAAATCGTCGGCCACAGCCGCGCGCTTTTCGAAATGCTCGACCTGACCGACGCCGCCGGCCGGCTGTTGAAGTCTTATTCGAAAGGCATGCTGCAACGGTTCGGCATGGCCCAGGCGCTGGTGCACGATCCGCATCTCGTGATCCTCGACGAGCCGATGAGCGGCCTCGATCCTATCGGGCGCGGTCAGATCAAGGCCATTATTCAGCGGTTGAAGGATGAGGGAAAAACGATCTTCTTCTCCACGCACATCCTTTCCGACGTCGAGCAGCTTTGCGACCGCGTGGCGCTTCTGGCGCACGGCAAATTATGGTACGCCGGGACGGTGGACGACCTTACGGCGCGGTACGAGCAGGGCGTGGAAATTTTCGTCGCCCCGACGCATCTGAAAACGATTCGGGAGGGATTCGGCCGGTTCCAGCCGCACGCGGATGCGCCGGCGCTGTTTGTCCCCAAAGGCGAGGACGCCCAGGCGGTGCTCAAGGCGCTCGTCGGGCGGGGCATCGAGGTGCAGCGCATGACGCCGCGCCGCAAAAGCCTGGAGGAAATTTTCCTCGCCGAGTTCAGGAAGGAGGAAGCGCGATGAAACTGCTCGCCATCGCGTTGAACACCTTCCGCGAGGCGGTGCGCAACAAAGTGTTCTACACGCTGCTTTTCTTCGCCGTGATTTTCGCCGGCTTCTCCGTCGCCTTTTCGACGATGGTCTTAGGCTACTATACGCGCATGATCATCGACATGGGGCTGGCGAACATCGAAATCTTCGGCGCCCTGATCGCCATCTTCGTCGGCGTCAGCCTGGTCTACAAGGAACTGGAGCGGCGCACGATTTACACGATCATCGCCCGTCCCCTCCCGCGCTGGCAGTTCATCCTGGGCAAGTACCTCGGACTGCTGCTGGTCGTCGCCGTCGAAATTCTTTTCATGAGCGCGGTTCTCTTCCTCATCATCGCTCTGTTCGGCGAGGCGAACCGCATCCCCGCGCTCGCCGTCGCCATCTGGCTGATCGCGATGAAGCTGGCGCTGATCACCGCCGTGGCGGTGTTCTTCTCCTCGATTTCGACGCCGATTCTTTCCGGGATGTTCACGCTCGCCTTCTATCTGATCGGCAATACGTCGGGCTATCTGGAGAAGCTGGTCGCCTGGGACTCCGCGCCGTGGGTGGGGACGTCGATCCGCGTCTTGAACTTCATTCTGCCCGATTTCCGCTTCCTCGACGTCAAAGGGCTGGTGGTCTACGAGAAGACGCTGGAGGCGGCGCAGATCGTCGGGGCGTCGATGTACGCCTTGATGTACCTTGCGATCGTCATTTCACTGGCCGTTCTGATCTTCGACCGCAAGGACATGAAATAGCGGCGTAGAAAAACCTCCGCCTGAAAAAAAGCGGCCAGCCCCGCGGGGCTGACCGCTTGCGACGTCAACGGGAGCGAGACCGGAGCTACGCTTCCTGCCCTTCCAGCATGTCGTAATATTCCAGGCCGAGGTGGGTGATGAGATCCTCGCGCATCAGCCAGCGCATCGTGTTTTTCAGCTTGATCTGCTGGATGAACAGGTCGTGTTCGGGATAAAGTCCCTCCGCCACCTGCGGGCTCTTCCAGTAGAAGCTCAGCCATTCCTGGATGCCGAACATGTTGGCGCGTTGCGCGAGGTCCATCAGCAGCGCCAGGTCGAGCACGATCGGCGCGGCGAGGATCGAGTCGCGGCAGAGGAAGTTCACCTTGATCTGCATCGGATAATTGAGCCAGCCGAAGATGTCGATGTTGTCCCAGCTTTCCTTGTTGTCGCCGCGCGGCGGGTAATAGTTGATGCGGATCTTGTGATAGAGGTTTTTGTACAGGTCGGGGTACACGTCCGGCTGCAGGACGGTGTCCAGCACGCCGAGCTTCGACACTTCCTTGCTCTTGAACGACTCGGGATCGTCCAGCACTTCGCCGTCGCGGTTGCCGAGGATGTTGGTGGAGAACCAGCCCGAGACGCCGAGCATGCGCGACTTGAACCCCGGAGCGAGGATCGTCTTCATCAGCGTCTGGCCGGTCTTGAAATCCTTGCCGCCGATCGGCATCTGATTTTTCCTCGCCAACTCGCGCATCGCGCCGGTCTCCAGGCAGAGATTCGGCGCGCCGTTGGCGAAGGGGATCTTTTCCGAGAGCGCGGCGTAAGCGTAAATCTGGCTCGGGGCGATGGCCGGATCGTTCTTCTTCAGCCCTTCCTCGAACGCCGCCAGGCTGGCATGCACGCCGATCGGGGTGGAGTAGGCTTCGGTGGAGGCGCACCAGACCACCACGGCGCGGCTGCAGCCGTGCTGCTTCATGAAATTCCGGATGTCCTCGCGCAGCGCCTGGGCCTTCTCCCACTTCGAGCCGGTCTTTTTGTTCGGGCCGTCGATCCGCTTCACGAACGCGGTGTCGAAGACGGCCGGCATCGGTTTGATCGCCGACAGTTCCGCCTTCACCTGATCGAGGTGTTCGCGGCGCAGAACTTCCGCCTTGACCGCGGCGTCGTAAGCGTTTTCCGGGAAGATGTCCCAGCCGCCGAAGACAAGCTGGTCGAGCGTGGCCAGGGGAAGGAAATCCTTGATCAGCGGCGAATTCGCCTCCGTGCGCTTGCCCAGGCGGATGGTCGCCATTTGCGTGACCGAACCGTAGGGCTTGGCCAAGCCTTTGCGAATCGACAGGACCCCGGCCATGAAGGTGGTGGCCACGGCGCCGATGCCGGGCGTCAGGATCGCCAGTTTTCCCGTGGCGGGCCGGATTTTATCCTTGCGCAGAATGGGCATGGTTCACCTCGTGTGATATTGGAAAAGCATACTATCTACGGACTCTTGGCGAGGCCGTGGCCTCCGTCGCCGCTCGCTGGACTATACCCTGGAAGCCGGGAAAGTCAACGCTAAACTCTCGCCTCTCGTCCGCGCCGGAAGCTTGCCTCCCGCGCCGCTTTTCACTAGGATCGGGACATGCGTTTGCAGGTCGTTCCATTCAGACTGGTTTGGTTCGCCGCAGGAGTCATGCTGTTGTCGGTCGCTTGCGCTCCCCGCGGCGATCCGCCGCCTTCCGAGCCCCAGGCGCCGGCGGCCGAGGCGCAGGGAGTGCGCTGGAGCATGCCGCTGGCGGAACCCGGCGCGACATTGGAGGTGGCGGCGGAGTCGGCGTCGGCCGACGCGGCGTTCCTGTCCTGGCGGCTGGACCGGGCCTCGGTCGCCCTGAGCCGCGATGGCCGGACGGCGGCGCGCCTGGAAGCGGCTTCGGCCGAATACGATCTGGCCGCCGGCGTCGTAGCGCTGGCCGGGCCGGTGACCGGACGGTGGGGCGAAACGATTCTGTCGGCCCAGTCGCTGCGGCTCGATCTCGCGCAAACGGCCTGGGCGGCCGAGGGCGAGGTCCGCGTCGTCACGGGAGCCGTGGCCGCCGTCGCCAAGCGGGCGTCGGGCCGCCTGGACGGGGCCGGCGCGCTGAGCCTGGAGGAAGCGACGGTGCGGCTGGGCGAAGGCGCGGGAGGGACGCGATGAACCGATGGCGCTGGATCGTTTTGGCGTGGCTGGCGGCGCTGCCGCTCTGGGCCGCCGAGCCGGTCAAGCCGGCGGCGCCGCTGAGCGGCTTGACGTTGTTTTGGGAAGAGGATGCGCCCGTCGAAATCACCAGCGACAAGATGACTTTCGCCGCCGACGCGCAGCGCCTGGAGTTCGCCGGGCATGTGCAGGTCCGCCAGGGCGCGTTCAAGCTCGACGCCGAAAGCCTGCGGGTGACGACCGACGCGAGCGGCCGGGTGACGGCCCTCGACGCCGCCGGAGGCGTGCGCCTCGCGCGGCCGGAGTGGCGCGCCGCCGCGAAGCGCTTGAGCTACAACCACGCCGCCCGCCTTATCCTGCTCGAAGGCGAAGCCACGGCGACCAAAGACGACAACGCCATCTCCGGCCGGGCCATCCGCATTTTTCTGGACGAAGGCCGCATCGAAGTGGAAGGCGCGGCGGCGACCGTCCGCCTGCCGACTCCCGCTCCTCCTTCCGCTTCCGAAACGGCTCCCCATGGACCGTAGCCAGGACGCATACAGCGGCGGAGCCTCCGTCTTGGCGGCGGAAAACCTGCGCTTTCGCTACGGCCGCCGGGAGGTGCTGGCGGGGGTGTCCCTATCGGCCGCGCAGGGACGCATCGTCGGTTTGCTCGGCCCCAATGGCGCGGGAAAAACGACCTGCCTCAACCTCATCGCCGGGCTTCTGCCGCTGCAGGAAGGGAGGATAACGCTCAACGGCCGGAACGTTTCGGACGTGCCGCTGCATCGCCGCGCCCGCCTCGGCCTGGGCTATTTGCCGCAAGAATCGTCGGTATTTCGAGGGCTTACCACCCGCCAGAATCTCGAACTCGTTTTGGAGGAGCGCGGCGCGAAAAAGACCGAGCGCGGCCTCTGGATCGACGAACTGCTCGAACGCTTTGGACTTTCCGCACTTTCGGGAGCGAAGGCGAGCACGCTTTCCGGCGGCGAGCGGCGACGCCTGGAAATCGCCCGCGCCCTCGCCCTGCGGCCGACGTTGCTCGTTTTCGACGAACCCTTCGCCGGCATCGATCCGGTGACCGTGCAGTCGCTGCGCCATCTCCTGCGAGGTCTGGCCGAAAGCGGCGTAGCGATTTTGCTTGCCGATCACAACATCCCGGAAACGTTGAAAATTTGCGATCGGGCGACCATTCTGGCCGATGGCGCGGTGCTGATGGAGGGGACGCCGGAGGCGGTTGTCGCCGACCCGCGCGCCCGGGCAAAATTTCTGGGAGATGAATTTAAATTTGACGCTTAGCGCGTGTATGCTAGAATGATGCCAAAATGAACGGCCGTCGGGAACCGGCCGTTCTTTCACGGACAGATTGAGCGGGGCGATCGCTCCGGATGGATGCATGGTATGGCCTTGAAGCTCGAACTCAACATGAAGCTGCAACAGCAGCTCGTGATGACGCCGCAACTGCAGATGGCGATCAAGCTGCTGCAGATGACGCGCATGGAGTTGGCCGAGGCCGTAACCCAGGAACTGGAGGAAAACCCGACTCTCGAAGAGGGTTTCGAGGAAATAGATCTGGCGGCGAAGAAGGACGGCGCGGGAAACGGCGAGACGACCTGGGATGGCGAGGAGCCGAAACTATCGCCGCTCGAAGCGGGAACCATCCTGCCCGGCGCGGCCCAGGACGCCGATACGCTGATGGCCCGCGACCTGGCGAAAAACCTCAGCGAGGCGCAGTCGGCCGACGCCAATTTCGACTGGGACACCTACTTCGACCGTTACATGGACGGCCCGTCCGACATCATGCCGCGCGACTCCGGCGACGAGGATCGACCGGGCTTCGAGCAGTTCTACGCCGCCGAATCCACGCTCTCCGACTACCTGATCTGGCAGCTCAAATTCTCCTCCCTGCCCGACGACCATTACGCCGTGGGCGAGGAGATCGTCGGCAACATCAACGACGACGGCTATCTGCAATCCCTGACGCTGGAAGAAATCGCCGAGCGCTGCAACCAGCCTTTGGCCGTCGTCGAGGCGGTGCACCAGCGCATCCAGCGCTTCGATCCCGTCGGCATCGGCGCGCGCGACCTGCGCGAGTGCCTGCTGGCGCAGGCCAGGTTTTCCGACAAGCGCCACGCGCTGGCGGCGCAGATGCTCCAGGACTGCTGGGAGCTGGTGACCAAGCGCAACCTCCTGAAGATCGCCCGCACGCTGAAGGTGAGCCAGGACGAGGTGGAAGAGGCGATGCGCGCCGTCGCCTCGCTCGATCCGCGCCCGGGATCGAAATACTCCGAGGAGAAGACGGAGTTCATCACGCCGGACATCTATGTCTACAAGGTCGGCGACGACTATCACATCCAGCTCAACGAGGACGGCCTGCCGCGGCTGCGGCTGTCGGGTTACTACCAGCGGGGGCTGGCCAACAAGGCCTTCGCCGGCAAGACGCGCGAGTTCATCCGCGCCAAGCTGCGCTCGGCCTCCTGGCTGATCCGCTCCATCCAGCAGCGGCAGCGCACCATCTATCGCGTCACCGAGTCGATCGTCAAGCGCCAGCGGGATTTCTTCGACGGGGGCATCGAGCATCTGCACCCGATGGTGCTGCGCGACGTGGCCGAGGACATCGAGATGCACGAATGCACGGTGTCGCGCGTCACGACCAACAAGTACGTGCACACGCCGCAGGGCATTTTCGAACTGAAGTTCTTCTTCAATTCCGGCATCCTCAACGCCGAGGGCGAGGGCGTGGCCTCCGAGACGATCAAAACCAAAATCCGCTCGCTGATCGACAAGGAGGACCCGAAAAAGCCGCTCTCCGATCAGAAACTCGTGCAGATCCTCAAGCAGGACGGCGTCGAGGTGGCGCGCCGCACGGTGGCCAAGTACCGCGAGATGCTCGGCATCCTCTCCTCCAGCGGACGACGGAAAACATTCTGAAGGCGGCGGATGGAACGGGGGTTTGAATGCCTGTCAAAAAGAGGCTGGCGAATCTCGTCGGAAAAGCATCGGCCTTGCCCGCTCGCATCAGACGTCTGATTCTCGAACGCCTGGATTTCGAACGGGCGAAGCTCGAAGCGGAGAATTCGATCCTTCAGGCGAAGGTCGCAAGCCTCGCCGGGGTTGTCGGGGAACTGGGAGTCCGGTATTCGGAAAGCAGCCGCGAGTATGAAGACAAAATTCTGAAGTCCCACGCCGCGGCTTCGCTCGCCGGGAGCGACGGACCGATTCGCCATCCGGACAGCTGGGTGAATTTTTCCGATCTGTCCAGGATACGAGATTACAAACCGACGTACCGCTTCGACGGCCCCTTCGTCAACGGCAATCACAAATTCTATTCCGAATGCCCCACGGGTCTTATGGACATCGGCTTTTGCATCAATGTGGGCATCGACGGTTTTCTGTCGCGGGCGGACGCGCTCAAGCTGTACGAACTGGCTTACTTCTGCGAGGGAGAAATCCTCGAACTCGGCACGCATAAAGGCTTATCGACGTCGATCCTCTGTCAGGCCCTTTCGGACGCCCGAAGCCGCCATTTTCTCGAAACCGTGGACATCGATGAAAGCGCCAATCGGGAAGCCCGGAAAAACGTCAAAAACCGTCCCGGCGGCCAGCTGGCGCGGTTCAATCTTATCGACGCCACCCGGTTCATGGACGGACTGATCGGCCAGAACAGAAAATTCGCGCTGATTTTCGTGGATCACTGGCACGGCTATCAGGCGACGTACGAGGCGGCGCAGCGCTCGAAAAAACTGCTTGCGCCGGGGGGCTTCGTCATTTTCCACGACTTCAACGACCCTTCCAATCTGGATCTGCAATCCGATTATGGCGTTTATCGGGCCGTCATCGATTCCCTGATTCCGGACAAAGACTTCGAATTTTACGGAATCTACGGCTGCTGCGCGTTGTTCAGGAAAATCTCGTGAAAATGGGGCATTGAGGGACGACCGGTCTGATGTGTGCCATGGCTTGCTTGCAAGCCATGCGCTTCAACTCGATGGTCATTCCCCGACACATGCTTTGCCAGCAAAGCATGGCACACGCCCACATTTCAACTTACCTATCCCTTCCCCCGCTTCTTCCCCGGCTTCACCTTGTCGCCTTTTTGCGGCGGCGAAGGTCTGGGCGTCGGCGGATTGAGGACGGGCTTGATCGCCGGGGGACGGGCCGGGAGTTTGCGGGGCACGGGCGGCCGGGGCGGGCGGGCCGGGGGACGGTCCTTGCGCAGGTCGAAGACGGTGTAAAGCGGCACGCCCCAGGCCTTCTGCGTGCGGACGACGGGGTATTGCCGGTACTGGTTCAACAGTTCGAAATAGTGGCTCCAGCGCCGCTCGTGCGTCAGGATCAGGTATTCGGCCTGATCGGGCTCGACCACCGTGATGTCGTGCTTCAGCTTGCCGTCGCGCTTGTACCAGGGATAGGTGCGGCGGTATTCGACGTTGTTCGGCTCGTAGGCGATGCGCGCCCGCGCAGGGCCCTGCTCGTCCCACCAGGCGATCGTCGTGCGGTAGCACATGTCGTAATACTGCCGCTCCATGCCGGCTTCCGTGGCCCCCGGCAAATTCCCGATCAGCGGGCTGAAATAGGAGAGCATGAAGGGATAGACGCGCATCATGCCGAGCAGGCCCGGCAGAAGCAACAGCGCCCCGACGGCGGGAACCCAGGCGCGCGTCTCCTGCCGGAAAATCGGCCAGAGCGCCTGGAGGCGGCGGACCAAAAGCTCGAAGGCGTAGCCGGCCAGCACGGCGAAGAAGGGATACATCGGCTGGAAGAGCTTGACGCCGCCGTACTTGGGCGTGCCGGCGAAAGCGACGACGCCGATGGCGAAGAACGCGCCAAAGGCGCAGAAGAGGGCGTAGTCCTCCGGCGCGCCGGGGCCCTTGGGGAAACGGCGCAGGTTGCCCGGCAGAAGCTGGCGCAGGCCCTGCCAGAAGCCGTAGAGACCCAGAACGAGCGTCACCACGGGCATCGTGACCGCCGCGTAGACGAACGGCGCGCGCCAGGGGGCGAAGGGCTTCAGGTAGACCTCGCCGAAGTACAAAAGCCGGATGCCGTAATGGCGGTAGTGGAAGCGGAAGAAGCCGGCCAGCCGGTCGAGGGTGTCGAACCAGACCCAGGGCCAGAGCGCGATGAACACCGGCAGGGCGAGTATCGCCATCGCCAGACCGATGGCCAGCATGCGCTTGAAACGCAACGTGGAGGCGTCTTTCAGCACCGCCGACTGCCGCCAGCGGTAGAGCCAGTAGGCCACCAGCGGCAGCACGGCGAAGGGGCCGTTGAGCTTGGTGCCGATCGCCACGCCGAAGGCGACGCCGGCGATGACGATCCAGGCGCGGCTTTTTTCCGCTCGCCACGCCGCGTAGGCCACGAAGAACGAGGTTGAGGCCGTGGCGATGTCGAGCGTCCCGACGTGCGAATGGAAGAAGGAGCGGGGAAACGTCAGGAAGGCCGCCACGGCGAAGAAGGCCGCACGCGGGCCGAAGTTCTCCCAGGTGAAGCGGAAGATCAGATAATTGAGAAAGACCGCGAAAAGGATTATCCCCAGCCGGGCGGCGTCGATCTGGCCGAACCAGCCGAGCCATTTGTTGAACACCAGCCACGTCGCGCCCATGACCAGCTTGGCGACGGCGGGGTGTTCGTGGTTGTTGTTGAAGCGCCGATCGACGTCGGCTTTGCGGAAGCTATTAAAATCGCCTTTAAGCGCGCCCTTGACCGCTTGCTCCACCCAGGTGATGTAGTCCTTGGCCGCCGGGACGTAGAAATCGTCGTCGTCGGTGAGGCCCATGGCGTCGAGCGTCGAAACCAGAATGGCCGCCGTGACGGCGACGACGCCCAGGCAGGCGAAGAAGTACCGCCAATCCCGCCGGCGACGGGGCGGCGGCGGCGGCGCAAACGCCTCCAGCGGCGGCGGGGCGGCGGCGGGTTGGGGCGGCCCGTTCATCATCATATCCCCTGCTGATCGTGGCCCGGCGACGTCGCGGGCGCGGGCTTTTTGTCCTCGATGGCCGGCTCGCCGGGCGCGGGGACGGGCGGTTTGGGCAGCCGCGCCCGCGGCTTACCCGGATCGTCGCTGCGCACCTGGCCGCGCCAGCAGAAATGGCGCAGGCCGTCGCGTTGCGCCGTCGTTTCGACGGCCACCTCGGCCGTTTGGCCCTCGCGGCCCCGCGTGTCGATCTCGAAGGCGCGGAATCCCCACTCGCGCCGCGTCCGCTGCTCCAGGACGGTCTGGCCGTCGATCAGCACTTTGAAGACGACGGGCTCCAGGCCCGGCGCGACCGCCGCTTCGTCGGAAAACGCGAACTCGCCGACGATGCGCCGTCCGAGCGTCACGCCGGGATAGGCGGCGCGGGTGGTCCAGCCGGCGAGCGGATGCTGCCAGATGCAGGACTGCCACTCGTCCTGAATGACGATGGCCCGCTGGCCGACGTGGTTCCAGTCGCGGACCGGGCACCACCAGCGCATCAGGCGGAAATCCGTGCAGGGCCGGACGTCGTCGCCCTGATAGACGCTCACCTTGGCGTCCTCGATGCGGACGTAGAAATCGTAGCGGATCTCGGCGGCGTCGGGTGCGGCGAAGCGCATCAGCCGCAGGCCATCGACCGCCTGGTCGAAGTCGGGCGTCATGTCGTCGAGGTAGGCGGGAGGCTCGGCGTCGTGGGCGAGGACCGTCCAGATACGCGGGTAGATCCGGTAACTGGTGGTGTTCGGCTGGCCCAGGATCAGGAAATGCCGTTGGAAATGGGTCAGCGCGCCGTCGGGTCCCAGCCGGTAGCCCACGGTCAGGTCGTGGATCTGCTTCGTGTGGCTCCAGAGGCCCTCGTTGAGGATGTCCTCGAACAGGCTCT
>QZKR01000046.1 GCA_003598065.1 Myxococcales bacterium
TAGGCCTCTTCCGCCGCCCGGTTCTGTTTTTGCGCGGCCGACGACTGGAAAATCGACTGGCCCAGTTGAACGGCCTCGATCAAGTGCATCGGGGTGATGCCGGCCATGACATCTCGCTCCTCTGTGGAAACTGCCCAACGGCAATCGCGGCGACGACCCGCTCGCCGGTATCAGTCGTTGACCTCGATCTCGGCGATGTAGCCATTCGCGCCCGGCGCGGTGATGATCTTATCGCCCTCAGGCCGGCGATGGATAAAACATCCTTCCGCTTCGCCGGGAAACCAGGGTTGCTCCAACACAATCGCGCCGTCGGTCCCGGCGATCTCCAGCCGGCGCCGCTCGAAGTTTTCGATCGCCGTTTCGAAATGCGCCAGAACTCCGCCGGGAAACTCCAGCATCCCGGTCATCGTGCGGTCCACCTTGTCGCAACGGGCGAAAGCCGAGGCCCGCAACGGTTCCGCGCCCGTGATGAGCCGGGCCGCGTTGACACAGTAGCAGCCCACGTCCATGAGCGCGCCGCCGCCCAGGTCGGCGTTGGCCGAAATCGAGATTTCGTCGTCGAGAGCGAAAGTAAATTGAGCGAAGATCGTTGTTAGCCGCCCGATACCGCCGTTGGCGATGAGAACGCGGATGCGCTCGTAAACGGGGTGGAAGCGGTACATGAACGCTTCAGCGACGGGTACGCCTTTCTTCAAGGAGGCCTTGACGACCGAGGCGGCCTGCCTCGCCGTGAGTGTGAACGGTTTTTCGCAGAGTGCGGGAACGCCTTGCCCGATGGATCGCAAGCACCATTCGCGATGCAGGCTGTTTGGAAGCGGGATGTAAACGGCGTCGATGTCGCCGGACAAAAGGAGCCGGTCGTAAGATCCGTAAGCGGTTGGTATCCCCAATTCGCTTGCCCATTGCTCGGCCTTCGGAAGCGTCCGGCTGGCGACGGCCCGCACCGTGGCATCGGGCGTGCGCCGAACGGCTTCGACGAAGGTGCGGGCGATGTTGGCGGTTCCCAAAACTCCCCAGCGAAACGGCGGCTTCATGATTGTCTCCGCTACACCCGATTGCTTACAAGAGGACTTCGCGCGATTCCATGTGGTGTTGCCTGATGAATGGTTCGAGATGCAAGGCTACGAGGTCCGGCTTCTCCCATTGCCCGCTGTGGCCCGTGTCGGGAAGGACAACGAAGGTCGAGCCCGGCATCGCTTTGTGCATACGTTTCCCGCTCGGCAACGGCATGAGGCGATCCGTGTCGCCCCAGAGGATGAGCGTCGGCGCCTGGACCTTCGCGGCGGTTTCGAAGGAGACCGGGCTCAAGGAGATCTCGCGGAACTGGTTCAACACGGCCTTGCGGCCGCCTTTCGTGCGCACGGGGAGGTAAACTTCTCGCACGACCTCGCCTGTTACGACCGACCGATCCACGACGATCATCCAGAGAATGAAACGGTAGACCGTACGGCCCATGAGAAAGGCGGCCGTTTCACCCAATCCCGGCGCAAGCAGGAGCCTGAGCGCCAGCGGGCTTTTTCGCGGGTTCAACGGCGCATGGGCGTCGATGAGGGCGAGAGTTTCGACGCGCTCGGGAAAGTCGGCGGCAAGTTGAATCGCCGCCGCGCCGCCCATCGAGTTGCCGACGACGGCGGCTTTATCGATTCCCAATTCGTCGAGCACGCTCTTGGCGACTTTCGCCAGTTGGGGATACGAGAGAGACCGCTCGGGTTTGTCGGAATAGCCGAAGCCGGGCCAGTCGATCATAATCAGCCGGCAGGTATTCTGGAGGCGGGGAATCAACTTGCGCCAGGCGAAGGTGGAATCCGCCCAGCCATGCAGCAGCAGGACGGGCATCCCCTGGCCCGCTTCGATCATGCGCACGCGTAAGCCTTCGATCGTGAAATACCGTTCCTGCGCCTTGGTTTGGGCCACCCATGGGCTGTCGGCTTCCGTCTTCAGCCCCACGCCTCGCCCATAAAGTACGAACGCCGTGATCAGAACGACGACGAGCACGCCCGCCGCGCCGCCAAAAGCCGCAAGTGCGACGGCGATTGCGACCGCGGCCGATGCGATAAGCAGGGGGATGAAAATTCTCATAGGTGCGATCCTTATCACCACCGAGCCTGGATGACGAGCAGTCTGTCCGACGCGGCGTTATCGGCGAGGAAGGAGGCGACCCGCACATCGCCGGCGAAAAATTCAAGCGTCCCGACGTCGGTGACGCGCGCCGTGAGCCCGTGCGGGCCGCTGGCGGCGAGACAGTTCATCTCCTCGGCCGCGCCGCAGAGAGGCAGGGCTGCGTCGTTCCAGCGGACCGACAGTTCGCCTTGCGCCGCCTGCGACGTCATCGTCAGACGGTAGGAAGGGCCGTCCAGTTCGCCGAACGCTCCGTGTTCGCCGAGAAACACGTTGACGATGCGATTGTCGCCCATATCCGCACCGTCGGGAACGTAGCTGACCGTGTCGGAGAGCGTCATCACGCCGTCGGGGAACATCGGCACGATCGCGCCGGCGCGCGCGAAAACGGGGATTGCCTCGACGGGAGCCTCGACGGGGATCGTCTGGCCGCCCGCCGTTGGGCCGCTTTCGCCATCCCAGGCGAACCACTCGCCTTCCGGTAGATAGACGTCGCGCGTCAGCGCGCCCTCGTTGACGGCGGGTGCGATCATGACGCCGTCGCCGACCATCACCTGATCCTTGATCGGCCAGACGAGCGGGTCGTCTGGAAAAGCGATGGCCAGCCCCCGCCAGATGGGCAGGCCCGTCTCGGTCGCGATTTTCGCCAGCCCCTGCCAATAAGGGGCGAGCACGATGTGGAGGGCGGCGTACTTCCGGAAATGGGCGATCGTCTCCTCGTCCTTTTCCCAGTTCCAGTTGAGCGACGCCTGAAAGCCGTGATGCGTGCGCATCACCGGCGACCACGCGCCGAGCGTCGTCCAGCGGAAGAACAGTTCCTTGGTGGAAGGCGGGTTGGTGGACGACTGATAGCCGGCGATGTCGTGGCCGTATGTGGAAACGCCGACCGCGCCCAGGCCGATGCCGATCGGCAGAATCGTCGGCAGCCCGTCATCCTCCTGAAAGCTCGTGCGCTGGTCGCCGGCCCAGACCACGTCGGTCAGCGCCGGCGTGCCGAGCCAGCCGGAACGGGAGAACATCAGCCGATCGACGCCGTCCTCGACGCTGTCCAGCGCCTCGCGCTGCACTTCCTGCCACTGCACGGGGTGGAGGTTGTGCTGCTCCAGCCCGCCGCCCCCGGTCGTCACGGCGTCGGTAGGCATCCAGTCGGCAAAGTCGCCCATCCAGCCGTCCGCGCCGAGCTCGATCGCCGTTTCCATTTTTCCCCGCACCCAGGCGCGGGCGTCGGGATTGGAGAGGTCGAGCAGGCTGGAACCGCTGAATTTGTGGCCGTCGAACAGGTACGGCTCGCCGATGTCGGTCTGGATCAAGTAGCCATTGGGCGCGGTTTCGTCCCACGCCTTGGTGTTGAAATAAATGAACGTGTTGAAGTAGACGAGGAACTTGAAGCCCAGGCTGTGCAGGTCGGAAGCGAGCTGCTCGAAGTCCGGATAAAGCTCGCGATCGACCTCGAACTCCTCTTTGTTGATGTAGCGATCGCCGTTCCAGGCCGCGCCGCGCCAGTCTTCCGTCCAGACGACGCTCGACGGGACGCCTTCCTCGCGCAGCCTGCGGGCGATGTGGCGCACGTTGTCCGAGCCGTAAATTGCGTCCAGCCACGGCGCGAAGGCGAAGGGCGGCGGCAGACGCGGGCGGCCGAAAACCGCGCTGGAGCGGCGCAGGGACTCTTTCGGTTCCGGGCCGTCGAAAACGTGCAGCACGAAGGGCATCTGCGCCTCGATTCGCAGAGCGCCGGCATCGGACGCGCAAAGATCGAAATGGGCGCGCAGATTGGTCTCGACTGTCAGCGCGTAGCCGCGCCGCGCGAGATACTGCGGGATCGGCAGGTGGCTCGCCTCGCGCCGGCCGGAGAGAAACCAGAGCGGGTCCTCGTAGTCGTTCGTCTCCACCTTGCCGATGCCCTGCTCCTGCACCCAGCAGGAAAGCTCATGGCCGCGATGATCCACGTCCCAGGTTTGCGCGCCGAAGCCGATGAAATGGTCTTCGCCGTCGCAGGCGACGCTCCAGGAGAAGCGCCGTTCCGCCCCGTCGCCGGGATTTATCTCGGCGCGCAGATGGCCGTCGTTGTCGGCGGAGAACGCGATGTCGGCCAGGCGCTTTCCTTCCGCATCGAAGAGCGCCGCCCAGACGTCATCCTCGCCGGAGGAAAGCCTGGCGCGCAGGGCCGGAATCCACGGGCCGGCCGCCTCGTCGGTGGGCTTGAACGCTCCGTACTTCATCTCGTAGCGCATGGCGATGTCGCGCACGGCGAAGCCTCTGGGCGGGGTTTCGCCATCGGCGGAAGCGGACGGCAGGCCGTCGAGCAGCACGCGCCCGTCGGCGCTGGCGATAACCAGCGCCCCCTGTTCCGGATCGACGCTCAGGCGAAATCCGCCGAGCGTGATTTCATTGGGATTCGGCGCGTCCTCGTCGCCCTCGTCCGATTCGCCGTTTTCCTCCGTGTCCTCGTCGCCGAGCGGCGCCGGTTCGTCGGCGCCGTCGGCGCAGGCGGCGAACAAGAGCAGCGCCCCGGAAAGCCACAACCAAAGCCGCAGTCGCATGGAGTCGTTCCTTGGATGAGTGATGGCTGTATTTTTATGTCATGCCAGCCTGCGGCTGTCAAACACTCCTCGCGGTCCGGATTGCATTTTCCCGCCGGCTCGCTACACTGGTGGCCGCAGATCAACGCGGGAGGAGATCGTCATGCGCGTCCTCGTCACCGGCGGGGCAGGCTTCATCGCCTCGCACGTCGCCGACAAACTGATCGCAGAAGGCCATCGCGTCGCCGTTCTCGACAACCTTATCACCGGCCGGCGTTCCAACGCGCCGCCCGAGGCGCGGTTTTTCGAAATGGATATTCGCGATCCGGCGATCGCCGGACTTTGGGCCGCCGAGCGTTTCGAGGCGCTGGTGCATGCCGCCGCGCAGATGGACGTGCGCAAAAGCGTGGACGATCCGCGCTTCGACGCCGACGTCAATCTATTGGGGCTCATCAACCTCATGGAAGCCGGCCGCCGCCACGGTCTCAAGCGTGTCGTCTTCACCTCCACCGGCGGCGCGGCTTACGACGACACGGTCCCTTTCCCGACCAGCGAGGCCGTCTGGCCGCGCCCCGTATCGCCTTACGGCGTGGCGAAGATGGCGAGCGAGATGTACCTTTACTATTACCAGAGCGAATACGCCGTCCCCGCTTTGTCGCTGAGATTCGGCAACGTTTACGGCCCGCGCCAGAATCCGCACGGCGAAGCGGGCGTTGTGGCGATTTTCGCGCGCAGGCTGCTGGCGGGGCAAGCCTGCACGATCAACGGCGACGGAAAACAGACGCGCGATTATGTTTTCGTCGCCGACGTGGCGCGCGCCGCCGTTGCGGCTCTGGAGAGCGAGGCGACCGGCTCGTTCAACGTCTCGACCGGCGTCGAAACCGACGTCGTCGCTTTATACGAGAGCATCCGCGAGGCGGTCGGCGTTTCCATGGCGGCGGCCCACGGCCCGGCGAAATCCGGCGAAGTGCGCCGGAGTTGTCTGGACAATCGTAAAATCAAAACGGCGCTCGGCTGGACGCCGCAGGCGGCTGTGGCTGACGGCGTTGCGCGAACGGTCGAGTTCTTCCGCCGCCAGCTTTCCGATCCCGACGCACGGTAAGGGGTATCGAGGACTCCCATGCACGGTGAGTGGAACCTTCTGCGCGACCTGGTCATCGTTTTTACGCTGGCGCTGGGGGTGTTGTTTATCTGCCATCGGCTGCGGCTGTCCACCATCGTCGGTTTTCTGCTCACCGGTCTTTTGGTCGGGCCTTCGGGGCTGCGCATTCTGGCCTCCACGGAGCAGGTTGAAGCGCTGGCCGAGATCGGCGTCGCCCTGCTTCTGTTTACCATCGGAGCGGAATTCTCGCTCAAGCGGCTGATGCGCATCCGCCGTCTCGTGCTCGTCGGCGGCACGCTGCAGGTGGCGCTGACGACGCTCGTCGTGACGCTCGCGACCTGGCCGTTCGCCTCCAGTTATCACGCGGCCATGCTCAACGGCTTTCTCGTATCGCTCAGCAGCACCGCCATCGTGCTGAGGCTGCTGAACGAACGCGCCGAAATCGACGCCCCGCAAGGCCGGATCGCCGTCGGAGCGCTGATCTTTCAGGATCTCGTGGCCGTGCCGATGATGATGCTAATTCCGCTCTTGGACGTGCAGGCGGGGGGAGGATCCTTCTCCCTGCCGCTGTTTGCGCTCAAGGGACTGGCCTTGGCCGTGGGCGCGGTGGCGGCGGCGCGCTGGATCGTGCCCTGGTTTTTGCATCGCGTGGCGGTGACGCGCAGCAACGAGCTTTTCCTGCTCGCGGCGATTGCGCTCTGCTTCGGCGTGGCGCTGCTCTCCGTCGAGGCTGGGCTGTCGATCGCCCTGGGAGCTTTTCTTGCCGGGCTGATTCTCTCCGAATCGGAATACAGCCATCACGCCCTGGGAAGCATCCTGCCGTTTCGCGACGTGTTCATGAGTCTGTTTTTCATCTCCATCGGCATGCTGCTCGACCTCGGCGTGGTGTTCGACCATCTCGGTCTGGCGCTGGCGCTGGCGGCGGCGGTGGTCGCCGGCAAGGCGCTGATCGCTTCCGGGACGGCGCTGGTTCTCGCCTATCCGTTGCGGGTGGCGGCGCTCAGCGGGCTGGCGCTCGCGCAGGTGGGCGAGTTTTCCTTTGTCCTGGCCAAGACCGGCGTCGATCACGGCATATTGCCCGTGAACCACTACCAGCTGTTTCTGGCCGTCTCCATCCTCACCATGCTCGTCGCACCGTCGGTGGTCTCCCTGTCGCCGCGCGTCGCCGATTGGCTGCTCGGCAGGCCGGCGTTGCGTCGTTTTGCACGGCACGCCAGCGGCATAGCAACGGAAGAGACGCTCCGCGATCATCTCGTGGTCGTGGGCTACGGCGCGAACGGTCGCCATCTCGTGGAGGCGGCCAAGGCCTTCCGGATTCCCTACGTCATCCTCGACATGAACCCCGATACGGTGCGCGGCGAACGCGCCAACGGCGAACCGATTCTCTACGGCGACGCCACCTATGCCGCCGTCCTGGAGCAGGCTCGAATGAAGGAAGCGCGCTTGTGCGCGATCGCCATTTCCGATCCGGACGCCACGCGTCGGGCCGTGCAGCAGGTAAGGCAATGCAATCCGCAGATCGGCATCATCGCCCGGGCGCGTTTCGTTACCGAAGCGCCCGTGTTGTTGAAACTCGGCGCGGACCATGTGATTTCCCAGGAATACGAGGCGGCGATCGCCGTGTTTACGCGCGTGCTGGAGCGCTATCAGGTTCCGCGCAACGCGGTGGACGTTTTCGTGACCAAGGCCCACGCCGACGGCTACTCGGCGTTTCGGCGCGCGGCGGACGAATTCGACGGCTTTGGTTCGTTGCGGCGCGCCTTGGGCGGCATGGAAACGGCGCGAATCGCCGTCGGCAAAGGGTCTCCGGCCGACGGCCGTACGCTGGCCGAATTGGATCTGCGACGACGTTTCAAGGCCACGGTGCTGGCTGTTGAACAGAACGGGCAATACACCGCCAATCCAAGCGGCGAGCAGCGGCTTCAATCCGGCGATGCGGTGGTGGCGCTCTACGATCCGAGCCGTTACGATAAATTGGCCGAGATGTTCAAGGAAGCTGAGCGCGGGTCAGACAGCAAAGACACCTTCCCGCAAATTTCGGGGTGAAGTTAGAGCAGCGGAGCTGCCAAGCGGTGTGCCATGCCTGGAGCGAAGCGACAGGCATGCGCCGTGAAAACTGCTTGTCGCAAGCTCCAAGCATGCCACACCTTCACGCAGGCGCCCCCTTGGAGGGTTTCCAACCTGCTCCGCGTATTTTTTTCCGGGTGGCGGCGATGCTAAGCGCAACGGCCCGCCGCAAAAAAAGAAAGGATGGGCAACAAGTTGCCCATCCTACTTAGGATTGACTCACCTTAGCCGGCCGCGCTTGCCGATTCTTTCTTTTTCTTCAACTCCATCGCCGCTTTGAAGCCTTTGTCGCGAATCGTGCGCAGGGCGAGGCGGAACTTCGTGGACACATGGAAGCGGCGTCCGTAGCGGGCGAGCTTCGCCGGCTCGATGAGCAGGCCGAGGCCGGGCGTTTGTGGAACGTCGATCGTCCCGTCGCGGTTGACGAGAACGGGCGGGATGATGCCTTCGCGCGCCTCCGGGACGAGGCCCGGCGGTTCGAAGGGATATTCGAGAGGCTCGTCCTCTCCCCAGGCGGCGAAGGCGTGCAGGTTGACGATCAATCCGAGACCGTTGGACCAGGTGTGCGGCGAGAAGTCAAGCCCGCGCTTGCGGCACTCGTCCATGATTCGCCGCGATACGGTCAGTCCGCCGCAGAAGGTGGCGTCGGGCTGATACTTGTCCAGGCATTCGTGCTCGAAGAGCGGCAGGATCTCGTGCCAGTCGCCATGCAGTTCGCCGCCGGAAAGCGGCGTCTTGATGCGCCGGCGCAGTTCCGCCATGCCGCGCCAGTCGTGCATGTCGAGCGGCTCCTCGATCCAGGCGACGCCGAGTTCGTCGCAGGCGCGGCCGAAAGCGGTGGCGTATTCCAGATCCCAGATCGGGGTCGGGTCGATCAACGACACCGGCCAGCCCTGGTTGGCGTCAACGGCGATCGTGAAGGCGTCGCCCACCTCGCGGCGCACCTCGCGCAGAATGGTTACGTCGTCCTTGCGCGCCGGATCCTTGACACGCAATTTGAGCGCATCGAATCCCATTTCGCGGATTTTGTCGAGCCACGGTTTGCGCGCCGCGAAGGACCGCACCTCGCCGGACGAGGCGTAGACCTTGACGCGCTCCACCGGCCGTTCCTCGGTCTGCAAAAGCTTGTAGACCGGTTTGCCGAGCTTCTTGCCTTTCAGATCCCAGAACGCCGCCTCGATCCACCAGTTGCGCCAGCCGAGGTAGCTCGCCTCGCGCAGGCGCTGGCGGACGGTCGTGAGATCGTCGGCCGACACTCCGAGCAGGAAGCCGCCGATCAGGTCGCCCAGGCCCTGCCTCTCGGTGCTGAAAGCCATGCCGGCCGAGAGACCCTCCAACCCGTCGTCGGTGTATAGCCGGATCAGCGTGAAGCGGTTGTGCGTTTGCGGGTAGCCGGGTATCCAGGACGGATAGAAGGGAGCGGGGTAGGGGACATCGACGTGGTACAACTCGATCCGTTCGATCCGGCTCATGGTCCACCTCGTTTCGTTGCGCGGAACACACCCATCATAACCGGAATCACGAGGCAGGCAACTTTATCCGATCGGATAGCCGAGCCGCTGGCCCTGCCATTTAAGGAACGGGCCGGTGATGCCCGCAATCAGCACCGGCGCGGCGAACGCGTGACCGGCGTAAGCGGCGCGCGGGTCGATGTCGTCGAGCGCCGTCTCGCGGAACAGCGCGAGGTGGTCTTTTTTGCGCTTCTCGATTTGATCCTCGGTCATTTCGCCGCTTCGTCGCCGGCTTCCGGTGTAAAGATCCAGTAGTCGCCGCCCAGATAGGTCAGGCCGTCCAGTTCGACGCGAGCGCGGCAGACGTAGCGCTTGCCCGGCTCAAGATCGGCCAATTCCACCGTCTGCTCGACGCCGGCCGGAACGACGCCGGCTTCGACGGTCTGTCCGTAGTCGGGGATCTCCAGGCCGTAATCGATCGTGACGCGGGCTTCGCGGTCAATCCGGAAACGAACAACAACGCGATCCGACGCAGGCTGTTCGAGAGCCAGCGGCGAAATTTTCAATGGGTCGGGCATGGCCGCTGTCGCGCCGGCGGGGGGCGTCGTGCTGCTCAAAAACTGTGCGATCCGCGACGGACCGGCCGGCGAGGCGTCGGCCAAGCCATCGTCGATCATCGCCTGGCGAATCGCGCCGAGTTCCCGGTGCGCCCAGGCCGCCCAGGCGGGCGGCAGCGGGTCGTCGGCGTGCAAGGGGGCTGCGCGCGTAGCCCAGATAAACAGTTTCACCGCCCGCCACGCCTCGGCGGCGTATTTCTGATGTTTCAGCCGGCGAAGCAGATCGGTCCATTGCTCGGGCGCAAGCGAATCGGCCAGCGGTTCGGCGTCGGCGAGGCTTTGCTCCGCAAGCTCGACCGCCTCGGTCCCTTCCTGCCAGACCGCAATCACCGTCTGCCGGTCGGGCTTGTCGAGCGCATCCCAGATCGACTGCCAATCGGGGTCCCACTTCGGCATTTCGCCCCGATCGTAGAATTGGTCGAGAACGACTCCGTCGGGCAGGTCGCTTCCCTTCTCCAGCGCCCAGATGCCGAGCACATAGTGCGATTTAAGCCGAATGGGAAACGTCAGCTTGAGCACTTGCTCGATGATGGTCTGGCCTTCGTCGCCGGGGTTCAGGCCGTAGAAAGAGGCGATGAATTCGTCCCAGATCGATTCCAAAGGTTTATGGATGTCCTTCAACAGTTCGCTGATGGCGTAGACGTTGACCTCGTTCGGCGTGCCCAGGGCGTGCTCGGAACCACGCTGAACGCGGATGACCGCTCCGATGCCGTTGCGGTCCCAGAGATGCTTGAGCCGATACCGGAAATAGCCCGGCGAGCAGAAGGGCAGGGTGGACAGGCCGTAATATTCGCCGGCTACGTCATCCTCCAGGACCGAAGGATGCGGACCGATCGCGCCGCCGCAGGGATCGTGCGGGTGATAGGGCTGCCAGTCCTGCACGGGTCCCTTGTGCATGCCGGCGAACTCGACGCCCTGAACGGCGGCGAGCCCCTGCGAATGCCAGCCGATTTCGGCAGGCTCGTGGACGAAGGTGCGCACGAGCATCGTTTTGCCGAGTTCGTTGACGATCGTTCCGCCGACCTTCTCCGTGAGGATGCGAATGCGCTCCTCGTTGGGGGGCGACTCCCAAGCCGGAAGATCGTAATTTTCCGCGCACCAGTCGCAGGTGCAGATCGTGAACCAGGGCGGATTCGGCGCGGAGCCGAACATCAGCACCACGCCGTCCACGTCCGGGATGCGGGCCAGTCCGTCGCGATAGGCCTGCGAGCGCGCTTCCCATACCGGATCGTCGGGGGCGTAGCAGACGCCGGGGCCGGCGGCGGAGAATTCGTGCGCCCAGATGAAGGCTTTCATGCCGTAGTCGTGCGCCAGGGCGATGCCCATGTTGAGCGTCTCGATGCGTTGCAAAACTTCCGAGCCATCGCCGAGAATGTCTTCGATGTTCATGATCAGGTCGTGCGAAAGCTGGACGTGGTTGACGCCGTAATCGGCGGCGGTTTCGATCGTCGCCCGCACGGCCTCCGGATCGGAATCGAGCAGAATCCAGCCGTTGATGATCGTGTAGTCGTCGCGGTCGAATTCCCATTCCGCCTCGCTGTCGTCGTCCCTGTCGGCGATCTCCTCCTCGCCGTCTTCCTCTGCGGCGTCGCCGTCCTCGTCCAGCAATTCGGAATCGTCGTCCGGCTCGATTTCTGCATCGCCGTCTGTCGGCGGCGCGTCGTCTGCCGAGTTGGAGCAGGCCGCGACAAGCAGCACGGCCAGAAGGGAAACGGCGCACAAGGTCGGGAGAGACAGCCTAGCGTGCATGGAAGATACCTCGCTCACTGGGAATTACCGCCCCATGATAATGGAATCGCGCCAAAGTGCAATTCGGCGAAAGTTGGCGCGCCATTAAATCATGGGAGAACTCGGCGGGCTCTTGGCAGAGAGGTCGAAGCTCAGGATCGGCCAACCCCTCGTTTCGGCATGACGTCGCAAGGCGAGTTGCGGCTCGACGACGAACGGATGGCCGACGCTTTCCAACAGCGGCAGATCGGAGACATGGTCGCCATAGGCGTAGGAATGGGTAAGATCGATGCCGACGGTTTCGGCCAGCTCTCTGGCGCGGCGCACCTTCACGTCGCCGACGCAGATCTCGCGGACGGTCCGGCCGGTGAGAATGCCGCCGGCATCCGTCTCCAGATCGGTGCAGATCAGGTGGTGGAAGCCGAGGTCGCGGACGACGGGCGTCATAAGATAGCGCACCGAACCGGTGAGCAGGACAAGCACGTGCCCGGCCCGGCGATGCGCTTCCAGTCTCGCGAGCGGCGTCGGCGCGAGACGCGGCTTGATATAGGTGCGGTAATACTCGTCCGCCTCGCTCTCGAATTTCGACAGCGGCTGGCCCTTGTAGAAGGTGAGCAGGATGCGGCCCATGCGTTCGGCGGAAAGCCAGTTGCGTTTGAAAAGCGTATTGGCCGAGACGACGCGCAGCAGGTAGCGCCAGGACACCTCGCCGCGTTCCCACATATAACGGATGCCGATCTTCGCTCCGTCTCCGGCGAGGAGCGTGTTGTCGAAGTCGAAGAAGGCGGCGATGGTCGATGGCGTCATCTTGGAGTGAGAAAAAGCGACGGTCGCTCGTCAGGAGTGGAAGATTTTCATCTGACCCGTTGGATCGATCAGGTCGTGATCGATCAGCCGCGTCAGCAGGCGTTTGGTCGCCTTCACCGCATCCAGAAGCGGCAATCCCTTCGCGAGATGGGCGCAGAGCGCCGCCGAATAATGGCAGCCCGAGCCATGAATATCGCCCACGGCCCGGCGGGGCGTTTTCATCCATTCGATGTGATGGCCGTCGTAGAAGAGATCCCACGCCCCCTCGCGCAGGCCGTCTCCGGCGGTGAGCACTACTGCCTTCGTGACGGTAGGCACAAGCCTGGCCGCCGCCGCTTCCATGTCGGCCATGGTCGTAATCGTCATGTCGGCGAGCCAGGCGGCTTCCTCCAGGTTGGGCGTGATGACAGCCGCCAGCGGCAGCAGGTTTTTACGCAAGTAGGCCACGGCGTCTTTTTCGACGAGCCACATGCCGCGCGTCGGCAGCATCACCGGATCGACGACGAGCGGCAGCGGATTGGCTTTCAACTTCTGGACGATCGCCTGCGCCAGTTCTTTGTTCGGGATCTGGCCGGTCTTTGCGGCGGCGATCTTGAAATCCTCGAAGACGCTGTCGAGTTCCTGCTTCAGGGCGGCTTTCGACGCGGGGTGAATCCCTTTGACGCCGCGCGTGTTCTGCGGCGTCAGCGCCGTGAGGCAGGAAAGGCCGTAGGCTCCGAGCCGCCGGAAGATGCGCAGGTCCGCCGTCGCACCCGCGCCGCCCGTGGGGTCCAGGCCGGCGATCGTCAGGCAAAATAAAGGCGCTGGGGCCTTGGCCGCCGAAGGTTTGCGGGTCTTCGCCATCGTCAACTCCGTTGGCGGAAGAGAGAGGTCATTGTTGGCAGGTGCAGAACTGGCCCTGGGAGCCGAACCGGCTGCACTCCCACTGCGAACCGAACATGTCCCGGCAGTCCCCATCGCTTGAGCAGGGCATCGTGCAGTAGTTGCCCTGCGTGACGCAGGCCGATTCCTCCGGGAAGCCGATCGCCTCGCAGTCCGCGCCGCGCTCGCATTCGCCGCCCGGGCATTCCGACGGCTGCGGCCCGTCTTCGCAGCCGCACTGGCCGTCGGCCAGGCAGATGAATGGTTCCGGGCATTCGTCGTTTCCGCACTCGGCCGTGCAGTAGCCAGGCTCGAACATGCCGGCGTCCGGATCTTTCACGCACTCCATGCCGTAATCCGGACAGGGATTCAGAAAATCGATCGGCACGGGCTGACACTCGACGAGCGCGCAGAGCGGTCCCCCGTCGGGAGTCGGGTCGCAATCGTTGCCCTGGCCATCCTGGTCGTTGTCTTCCTGATCCTCGTTGCTGGCGTAAGGGCAGTTGTCGCAAGCGTCGCCGACGGGGTCTTCATCCGAATTCGTCTGGGCCTGGTTTGTAGTGTAGGGGCAATTGTCGCAGGCGTCGCCGTGCATGTCGTTGTCCGAGTTCTGCTGCGAGAAGTTGGCCGCCTCGGGGCAATTGTCGCAGACGTCGCCGACGCCGTCGTCGTCCTGGTCTTCCTGTTCGGGATTCGGATCGTTCACGCAGTTGTCGGCGTCGTCGGGTCTGCCGTCGCCGTCGCGGTCGTCCGGAACGTCGCCATCCGGAAAATCGCCATCGGGGAAATCGCCGTCCGGAAAGTCGCCGTCCGGGATGTCGCCGTCTGGGAAATCTCCATCCGGAACGTCTCCATCTGGAAAATCTCCATCCGGGAAATCGCCATCGGGAATGTCGCCATCCGGGAAGTCGCCATCGGGAACGTCGCCATCATCAGGGAAATCGCCATCGGGAATGTCGCCGTCCGGAAAGTCGCCATCGGGCAGATCGCCATCCGGCAGGTCGCCATCAACGGGCAGCGAGGCGCAGACGCAGGCGTCGTTGCAGTATTCGTCCGGCGGGCAATCGACGTCCGCGAAACATTCGCTTTCCTCCGGGCAGACGTCGGGTATGTCGCCGTCCGTCGGTTCGATGGCCACGCAGGTATTGGCGAAGCAGATTTCCTCGCCCGCGCAATCGTCGTCGGTGCGGCACTCGACGTCTTCGACGGGGATGCAGCAAAGTCCGTCGTTGCACGTTTCGCCGTCGGTGCAATCGCTCTCTTCAAGACATTCCGGAGGATCACAGAATTTCGGGTCCGGAATCTCGACGTCGCCATCGCCCAGCGACGGCTCCTCGCAGACGCCGCGGTCGGCGCAGATCAGACCGCTCGGGCAGTCGCTGTCGGTTCGGCAATCCGTGAAGCTCGACCCTACCTCGGCCTCGCACGCCACGAAAAAAGCCGCCAGCACGACCAACAGTGCCCACGCCGATCTGGTACGCATGTCTGCCTCCGAGGGATTAATGAAGAATCCATCTTCTTTTTAGATTTCCCCGCTCGCACTGTCAACAGCTTTCGGTGGACAGACGTAAAGTCAAGCGGCGCGAAGCAAAGGGGAATTCCATTTGCAGGGTCCGGGCGTTGTGGTATTTTGGCCGCGACAAAACCGGTTTCGGGGTTTCCGCCATGCTGATGGTGATCGATATCGGCAACACCAACATCGTGCTCGGGCTTTATGAAGGCTCGACGCTTGTCCATGCCTGGCGGATCGCCACCAAAAACAACAAAACCGACGACGAATACGGCGCTCAAATCAAGCAGTTTTTCGCCTTGGCGGAATTGGATGGGACGAATCTCGAAGGGGCGATCATCGCTTGCGTCGTGCCTCCCCTTTTGGACGTCATCGAGCGGATGTGCAAAAAATACTTCGGACTTGAGCCGATCGTCATCGGCCCCGGGTCGAAAACCGGCATGCCCATCCTCTACGACAACCCGCGCGAGGTCGGCGCCGACCGGATCGTCAACTCCGTGGCCGGCTTCGCCAAGTGGAAGCAAGGCCTGATCCTCGTCGATTTCGGCACCGCCACGACCTTCGATTGCGTCTCGCCGAAAGGCGAGTACATGGGCGGCGTGATCTGTCCCGGCATTGGCATTTCGGCCGAAGCGCTCTTCCTGCGCGCCTCGAAGCTTCCCCGGATCGAGATTTCCGCGCCCAAGGCCACGATCGGCAAGACGACCGTCGATTCCATGCGCGCCGGGCTCGTATACGGATACGTGGCGATGGTGGACGGTCTGGTGCATCGAATCAAGGCGGAGATGCCTTTCGCTCCCAAGGTGATCGCCACGGGAGGGCTGGCCGCGGTGATCGCCAAGCATTCCACCACCATCGAGGGAGTGGACGACACGCTGACTCTCGAAGGATTGAGGCTGCTCTATGAGCTCAACCGAAAATGAGCGTTTTCCCGAAGACCCGGCCGACGGCCTCTTGGACGCCGTTCCAGACGAGGAAAAAAAGGGCGAAGAGGAAAAAGGCGCCGGCGAGGGAGAAGAAGCTGAAATAGAGGAAGCCGAAGACGCCGAGGAAGCCGAGGACGCCGAGGACGCCGAAGCCGCCGAGGAAGATGAGGAGCCTGAGGAAGAAGACGAGGCTGAAGCCGAGATCGAGGAATCCCCGGAAGAAGCGCTCGCCGGTCTGGGCGGCGTGGAAATCGTCTACAAGCCGCTCGACCAGTCGGAAATCCCTCCGAGTTTGATGAAGCACCTCAAGCCGCAGGCCAACGACGCCCGGCGGCTGATTCTCGCGCGCAACCTCATTCCTTTGCCGCCGCGCGAGATGGCGCTTGTCCTCTATTGCCTGATGGACGACGAACTCCCCGCCGTCCGCGAAGCGGCGGAGACGAGCTTCGACGACCTGCCGCCGCCGCTGTTGCGCACGCTCGCCGGCATGGACCTGCCGTGGAAAGTGCTCGATTACATCGCTCGGGCGCATTACGACGAGTCCGACCCGCACAAGATCCTGGAGACCATGATTCTCAGCGCGGCGACGGGCACGGAAACGATGCTGCTTCTGACGCGCATCTCCCCGCCCACGATTCTCGACCTCATCGCCAACAACCAGGCGCGGTTGATGCGCACGCCGCTGGTGATTTTCGAATTTCCAAAGAACCCCAGGGTCACGATCAGCATCCTCTCGCGCGTGCTCGAATTCGCCCGCCGCCAGAGACTCGTCACCGCCGACCAGGAAAATCGCTTCATCGACCAGTTTTTGGGCAAAACCGAACTGGTCGCCGATTCGATCAAAATCGAGCAGGTGGTTCACCAGGTGACGGTTCCGAGCGGAGGCGTGGACTGGGAATTTCCTTCGTTCATGACCAGCGAGTTCGAGGCCGATCTGGATCTCAACGCCGAGGCGAGCCGCATCGAAGAGAAAATCAAGTCCAAGCTCAACCTGCGCGACCTCATTCGGCGAATGTCCGTACCGCAGAAGATGCGTCTGGCGGCGCGCGGCAACATGGAAGCGCGCAACATTCTGATTCTCGACGCCCTGCCGCTGGTGTGCAAGGAAGTACTCAAAAGCCCGCGGCTGACGCTCACCGAGATCGAGCGCGCCTCGGAGATGCGCACGATCGACCCGGAAGTCCTCGAAAGCATCTCGAAGATGGCCAACTTTACGCGCCATTACGCCATCCGTCACGCCCTCGTGCGCAATCCGAAGACGCCTCTCCATATCGCCAGCAAGTTGATGCTCACCTTGCAGGAGAAGGACATCAAGAACATTTCCAAGAGCCGGGCCGTGACGGCGGCTATCCAGAACATCGCCCGCCAGAAGATCGCGGCTCAGGACTCGCGCCGCAAAAAACGCCAGAAAGCGAAGAAAAAATAGGGAGTCGATCATCAACCTTCCACGATGAGAGAAGCGCCAATGCCGATCCGCAAGCTCAAACCCGCTCAGTTGCGCCGCAGACTCGATCCCGCTCAC
This sequence comes from Myxococcales bacterium, assembly GCA_003598065.1. GTDB lineage: Bacteria > Myxococcota_A > SURF-8 > SURF-8 > SURF-8 > SURF-8. The sequence goes on from QZKR01000046.1 coordinate 17,229, forward strand.
CTGCCGTTCAAAACCACCCGCGAGGTGACGCCGCGCAGGGTCACGCTCGGCCACCAGCGCGCCATCGACGCCATTCATTTCGGGCTGTCGAATCACATGAAGGGGTTCAACATCTTTCTGTTGGGCGACCCCGGCAGCGGCAAAACGTCGATTCTGCGAAAATTGCTGATCGAGAAAGCCAAACGGGATCCGACGCCTTCGGACTGGATCTACGTATACAACTTCAGCGATCCGAACTGTCCCCTGGCATACGCATTGCCTGCCGGGCGCGGCGAGCTGTTCCAGCGCAGCATGGCCGGCCTCGTGCAGGAATTGAAGCGCGTGATTCCGAAAACCCAGGAGGGCGAGCGCTATCTTGAACTCGGCCAGAAAATCGAGACGACCTACCGCAAGAAAGAAGAGCGCGCCCTTAAAGATCTGCAGCGCCTCGGCCGGGAGAACGACCTGAACATCGAACTGGTGTCCGGCGAACTGTTGATTCAGGTCGTGCGCGAGGGCCAGACGCTCGACCACGAGCAGTTCGAACTGCTTTCCGCCAAGGAGCGGCAGTACTACGAAACCAAGGTTCGCAAGATCCACGAGTCGCTCAGCGATTATCTGCGTTTGCAGCGCAAGCTGGAGCGCGAGAAGCAGGAGCGCATCCGCAAGTTCGAACACGACCAGATTCTCAAGATGACCGAGGGCATCGTCGATGACCTGAAGCTGCAATTCAAAGACGTGCCGAAGCTCGACGTCTGGCTGGATCAACTCTGGCGGCACATCCCCGAGGCGTTCCGCGAATACCAGAAAGCGCAGGAGGACGGCGATTCCGGAGTGGAAGGCCCGATGGCCGTGCGCCCGCCGGAATTCCATCAGTTCCGGGTGAAGCTGCTCGTGAACAACAAGGACACGGTCGGCGCGCCGGTGGTCTTCGACACGAACCCCACCTACAACAATCTCGTCGGCTGCGTGGAGTATCAGGAACAGTACGGCATGCTCAACACCGACTTCACGCTGATCCGCGCCGGTTCGCTGCATCGCGCCAACGGGGGTTATCTTGTCATCCAGGTGAACGATCTGATGAAGAGCATCTTCGCCTGGGATGCGTTGAAGAAATCCCTGCGCAACAAGGAAGTGCGCATCGTCGAACTGGACATCGAGCCGCGCGCTCGCGCCACCGTGAGCCCCAAGCCCGAGCCGATCCCGTTGCAAACGAAGGTGATCCTTATCGGCAATTACGAAGCCTATTATTTTCTTCTGAACTACGACGAGGACTTCTCGCGGCTCTTCAAGGTGAAGGCCGAGTTCGACGACGTCGTGCCGCTCACGCGGGACAACACCGTCCGCTACGCCGAGTTCATCGCCAGGCTGATCGAAGAGGACAAACTTCTCCCCTTCCACGCCTCGGCCGTGGCGCGCATCGTCGATGAAGGATCGCGGCTCGCCGAGCATCAGAAGAAAATCACGGCGCGCTTCATTCACATCATCAACCTGGTGTCCGAGTCCAATTACTGGGCGCAAGTGGAGGGAAGCGAGGTCGTCCAGGGGCAGCACATCACCAGGGCGCTTAAAGAACGCAGCTTCCGCACGGGCAAGATCGAGTATGAAATGTACGAGCACCTGCGCGAGGGCTCGGTGCTGATCGACGTGAAGGGCAGCGTCGTGGGGCAGATCAACGGCATCGCCGTTTACGACATGGGCGATCACGCTTTCGGCATCCCGTCGCGAATCACGGCGCGGACTTACGTCGGCCGCCAGGGCATCCTCAACATCGACCGCGAGGTCCGTCTTTCCGGCCAGATCCACAGCAAAGCCTCGCTGATTCTCGTCGGTCTGATCGGCGGCCTGTACGCCCAGGAGAAGCCGCTCTCCATGGCGGCCTCCGTGTGCTTCGAGCAGATGTACGGCGGCGTCGAGGGCGACAGCGCCTCCTGCGCGGAACTGTTCGCGCTGATTTCCTCGCTGGCCGGCGTGCCGGTCGATCAAGGCATTTGCGTCACCGGTTCGGTGAACCAGCGCGGAGAAGTACAGCCGATCGGCGGCGTCAACGAGAAAATCGAAGGCGTCTACCGCATCTGCAAAGCCCGGGGACTGACGGGCCGGCAGGGCGTGGTCATTCCGGTCCAGAACATCGTCAACCTGATGCTGGACGACGAGGTCGTGGAGGCGGTCGAGCGCGGCGAATTCCATGTCTGGGCGATCCGCACGGTCGATGAAGGCATCGAGGCGGTGATGGGTCTGCCCGCCCGCGAAGTGCACAAACGGGCTCTGCAACGCTTGCAGCAGTTCAAAACGGCGCTGGAGTAAAGGGCTGGATCGGCGATCGGAGAATTTGCGGTCAATCGTCTTCGTTTTTCTCGTGGTGTGCCATGCTTGGAGCTTGCGACAAGCGTGAAGTGGCGCAGGATGGATAACTTGTTATCCATCAAATTCATGGCAACCGGAGATGATGGATAATAAATTATCATCCTACAAAACTGGGCGGCGAATGGCAGGATGGCTGTGGGAGGATGTTGTGGATGGGCTGTGATCGGTTCTCGGGCAACAGAAATGAACTGTTGTGGTTGGAAAACTGGATAGGAAGGATCCGATGAAAATAGACCTCGAGTATCTGAAAAATTTACTAGAAGCTTTTGAGTCAGCGGAGACTCCGGTTACTGACATCAATGAGCTTAAGGAGAAAGGCTTCCTTGAAAACGAGGATGTCTTTCTGTTCCACCTGCAAATTATGGAGGATGAGGGTCTCGTTCAAGGAAAGCCCGACGGGGGACTTGGGTACACCAGATCCATTAGTGGAGGCGTTTATTGGAGCGATGTTCCACTACGGTTGACATCTCAGGGGCATCAGTTTCTGGACTCTCTCCGAAACAAAGAAGTCTGGAACGCCATCAAAACAGGCTTCAAAGAGCATTCAATCGGAACTCTGTTGACGATATCCAAAGATCTGTTGAATGGTTTCCTCAAGAAAAAGGTGTCAGCTCTGATAGATGAAGACTGACTTTGGCTCTCTGGAACAGAGGTAGGTCGGCAAATTTCTTGCCCGACCTTCGGTCTCGCTCGCGGACACCTACATGTCGCAAGGGCAGGTGGCCTGCTTGGGAAAATCGAGCCTGACGGTTTGGTGTGCCATGCTTGGAGCTTGCGACAAGCATGTCTTCGCAGAGCCCATGCCTGTCGCAGGGCTCCAGGCATGGCACACTTCAGGCAGGTCCACCCGCCGGACAGGTGGCCTGCTTGGGAAAATTGAACCTGACGGTTTGGTGTGGCATGCTTGGAGCTTGCGACAAGCATGTCTTCGCAGCCCATGCCTGTCGCAGGGCTCCAGGCATGGCACGCCTCAAGCCGGCTACCCAATTGTTTAGGGAACTTTGCTGTCTGCGGTCAATCGTCTTCTTGTGCGTCGGCTGTCGGCTCGGCTTCTTCGTCGCGGCTGGCGCGGATGCGCTTCAGTTCGCGTAAAAAGCCGCTGAAATAGTCGATCGCCGAGGTGATGGAGAACACCAGCGAGAGGTAGAGGAAGACCATGCCCATGCGGTGGAAGTCGAACTCGCCGATGTAAATGCCGAAGTTGATGACGTAGGGGTAATGCAGGACCAGCCCCACCAGCGCGATCATCTGAAAGGCGGTTTTGTACTTGCCGAGCGGCTTGGCGTCGATCACCAGGCCCTCCGACGAGGCGATGGCGCGCAGGCCGGTGATGGTGATCTCGCGCGCCAGAATCACGGCCACGATCCACAGATCCATGCGCTTCATCGCCAGGAGCGTCAGCAAGATCGAAAGGACGATCAGCTTGTCGGCGAGCGGATCGAGGAACTTGCCGATCAGCGTGATCTGCTTGCTTCGACGCGCCAGGTAGCCGTCGATCCAGTCGGTCAGGGCGGCGGCGGAGTACAGCACGGTGGCCAGAAACGCCGAAACCAGCGTATCTTCGAGCATCATCAGACACACGGCGGGAATGACGACGATCCGCGCGAGCGTGAGGATATTGGGCAGGTTAAAGAATTCCTGCAACAGCGTTTTGCGGATCGGTCGGCGTGAGCGTTGACGGACGGCGTCCATGACTGGTCTCCCGAGAGGCTTGTACCACGCGGTGGGATTTGCCGCAAGTTCGCGCGCCGCGCTCGGATACTACGGAGCGCCGCCGGTCCGTTTGCGCCGCCGTTTCGTGCTGTCGATATTCATCGAAAGATAAATGTGGGCCATGGGACTGCCGAAGCCCATCTTTTTGAAGAAGGAGAGCGCCTCGGCGTTGTTGGCCTCGGTATCGACGAGCAGAATGCGCGCCCCGTCCTCGACGATCGCATCGATAAACGCCTTTAGAAGCCTCTTGCCGACCCCGGAGTTCTTCAGCGAGGGATCGACGCCGATCCAGGTCAGATAGCCGTATTTCCAGGACGACTTGCTCTTCTCGATCGTCGTACCCAGCACGAAACCGCGCACTCTCCCGTTGACCTCGGCGACGAGGCAGAGGTCGGGGTCGGTCTGAAAGAAGTCCACCACCTCGAATTCGTCCCAGGTGCGGTAGAGGTTGGGGAGATCCTGGGAGGTGAAGAGTTTCTCCCCCAGGTGGAAGACGGTCGCCAGGTCGTCGATGTCCATCGGCCGGATCTCGACGGAATGTCGGCCGTTGGCGTCCGTTTTTTTCGTGGCAGCTTTCATCGCCTCACCGAATGACAGTTGGGAAATACAGGGGATTGGTTTTCGTCGGCTTTGGGCCTCAAGATTTATCGGGCGAGCGCCGGCATCATTTGCATGAGTCCGCCGATGATGAATTCCACGCCGAGCGCGGCGAGCAGGATGCCGAAAAGACGGGTGAAGATGTTGATGCCGGTCTTTCCCAAGGCCCTGCCGATCGGCTCGGCCAGCATCAGGGAAACGTAAGTCAAAGCTCCCGTCGCGGCGCAGGCGGCGACGACGTAAAGATTGTCGGCGAGACCGACGGCCTGGTATCCGTAAAGGATCGCCGTGCTGATGGCTCCCGGCCCCGCCAAGAGGGGGATCGCCAGAGGCACGATGGCGATGCTCTCCTTGCTCGCCGCCTCTTCCTCCTCGCCGGGCGTGACTTTTGTCCTGGACCGCTGGCCGTGGAGCATGGAGATGGCGGTGAGCAGCAGCAGGATGCCGCCGGCGATGCGGAACGAGCCGATGCTGACGCCGAAAAAGTTCAAGAGCGCCTGACCGATGAACACCGCGCCGATGAGAACAACCGTCGAGGTGAGCGTCGCCGTGCGCGCGATGGCGCGGCGCAGTTTTGCATCCTGCCCTTCGGTCATCCCGATGAAAAGCGGCACCGCGCCCAGCGGATTGACGATCGCGAAGATGCCGATGAAGGTTTTGATGTAGTCGAGCGAATTATCCATCGTGGTCCGCCAATCGCCGGTCGGTCAACCTTGGCCGGGCCGGACAGGCGGGATTATAAGGAAAAATGCGAGAAAGGGTAGGGAAATCCAGGGAAAAGCGAGGAAAAAATAGGATTCGAAAATTTTCGCGGGAAGGGGATTGCCATTGTAACATTTTAAGTATAAGGTTCGGCCATTTGGGAAAAGGACGCCCGGGCTGATGTCGGGCGAAGGCGGAAAAACACGATGCAATCCCAGGGGGCGTGGCGATGAAACTGGCCTACACCTACAACCTGCAGATCATCAACCGCGAGGAAGAGGCGGAGTACGACCGGCGGGAAACGGTCGATGCGATCGCGGGAGCGCTGAACCGGCTCGGGCACGAAGTGGAGATGATCGAGGTCTCCGGACCGGCGTCCCGCGTCGTGGCGCGTCTGGAGGCGATCAACCCGCAGCTCGTGTTCAACACCGCCGCCGGCCGCGCCGGCCGCCATCGCGAGGCGTTCTTTCCCGGCCTGTTCGAGGAGTTGAGCCTGCCCTACACCGGCTCGGACTCCTACGTCTGCACGCTCGCCCTCGACAAGGCGCTGACCAAGAACCTCGTCGCCGCCAACGGCATCCTCACGCCGAAGTGGGAGTTCGTCCGCACCATGGACAACTGGACCCCGCCGGCTTTGCGCTACCCGTTGATGGTCAAACCGAACTACGAAAGCGCCTCCAAAGGCATCACGCAGGAGTCGGTCGTCGAGAATTTCAGCGAGCTGTCCGACCGGGTCCGCGATCTGCTGCAACGCTTCCGCGAAGGGATCATCATCGAGGAGTACATCGAAGGCCGCGACGTGGTCGTCCCCTTCCTGGAAAAAGCGTCGCCGAAAACGGGCGGCATTCTCGCGCCGGCGGAATATCTGTTCTCGCCTGTTTCCATCGCCAACAAACGTTATCTCATTTACGATTATGCGCTGCAGCACGACGACGACGCGCATGTCGCCGTCAAGGCCCCGGCGGATCTGAACGAGCGGCAGATGAAAGAGATCGCCGAGGCGTCGCGGAAAATTTACGGCCTGACGGGCATCCGCGATCTCGGCCGCATCGACTTCCGCATCACGCCCGACGGCAACATCTATTTCATCGAAGTCAATCCGTTGCCGAGCTTGGAACTCGGCGCGACGATTTACGCTTCGGCGGAGATCGATGGAATCAAGGGAACGGACGCGGTCTTGAAGGCGATCATCAAGAGCGCCGTGTCGCGCTATGGTCTGGAATCGGCGATGCGCACGACAGCCAGGAAAACGGCTTATCGCGTCGCCCTCACCTACAACCAGAAGCGCATCGTGGCGCATAGCGCCAACGACGACGACCGCGAGGCCGAGTACGATTCGCCCAAAACCATCAACTCGATCACCGAAGCGATCGCCTCATACGGCCACGAGGTCGTGCCGATCGAGGCGACGGCGGAGCTGGCGGCGATCATCTCCTCTTCGGACATCGATTTCGCCTTCAACATCGCCGAGGGCATCCGCGGCCGCAGTCGCGAGTCGCAGGTGCCGGCCATTCTGGAGCTTCTGGACATCCCCTACACCGGTTCCGATCCGGCGACGCTTTCCATCACGCTGGACAAAGGTCTGGCCAAGCGCATCGTGAGGCAGGCCGGCATTCTCACGCCGGAGTTCATGCTCATGCGCACCGGCAAGGAGAGACTTCCCAAAGCCATGCGTTACCCCGTCATCCTAAAGCCGAACCTCGAAGGCAGCTCGAAAGGCGTGATGGGCGTCAACGTCGTGGAGGACGAGAAGAGCCTGCGCGAGACGGCGCAGGCGCTGATCGCCCGCTACAAGCAGCCGGTGCTTGTCGAAGAGTTCCTGTCCGGCCGGGAGTTCACGCTCGGCCTGCTGGGCGAGCACCGTCCCAAGGTTCTGCCGCCGATGGAAATCATCTTCACCAATCCCGACACGCTCCGGCCGGTATACTCCTTCGAGCACAAACTGGCCGTAACGCCGGAAATCCGCTACGAAGCCCCCGCCCAGGTGGATTCCAAGCTGCTGAAGGATATGCAGCGCGTGGCGCGCGGCGCGTTCATGGCGTTGGGATGCGCCGACGTGGCCCGCATCGACGTGCGGCTCGACGGCAAGGGACGCCCGCACTTCCTGGAGTGCAACCCGCTGCCGGGACTGACGCCCGGCTGGTCGGACTTGTGCCTCGTCGCGCAGGCGGCCGGCATCGACTATCGGACGCTGATCGGCGAAATCATGGCCCCGACGATCCGCAAGCTCAAGGAGCGCAAGCAGCGGCCGGAGGTCAAGACGATTCCCGTCGTCTGAGGTCGCCGCAAGAACAAGTAAATCGTCAACTCCTCTTCTCAGCGCTTCTGCTGCGCGAACCACGCGGATAAGAGCGTCGCGAGATCCTGTTTGTAAACGGCGAGAAAAGCGTCATCGACCGCCTGCCCGTCCTTGAGTGCCTTTGCGAAACTAACCAAAGCGGCTGTCTGATACCAGGCGTCGAGGTAGGCGACGAACAGCGCCGCCTGTGCGTAGGCGCGCGGTTCGCCGGCGTCGAGCCCCGTTTCCCAGACTTTTTCGTCAAGCCTTTGGGCGAGCCCGGCAAGAGATTGTTCTGGGCGATAGAGACCGGGCGCGGCCGAATTCATCTGACTCAGTGCGAACCCCGCTTCCAGCCAGCGCGGCAGAGTCGGCCCGGCCGCGTAACGAATGGCATGGCGGCCGACGAGCGCCATCATCACCGCGTTGACGGATGGGCTTTGCAAATCGAGCGATCCGCCGTAGATCAGCGTCTCCGTGGGATCGGACTGCACGCCCAACCCGAAACTGGGCAGCATGTCGGCGAAGGCCAATCGACCATCGACGCGGAAAGCGATCGGCGGGACCGCTTCGCCTCCGAGCAGCATCTGAACCCGGTTCAAATGGCCTTCGCAATGCTGTCCGAGCGTCACAAGCACGTCTTCGCTCGTCAAACCGATGCCTTTGAAGGAGCAATGCCCCGCCGGCGTAATGTAGCGCGCGGTGGGGAACGCAAGCGTGTCCGTTGTTTCGGCGGGTTTGGCGGAGGGCGCAGCGGCGAACGTCGGGGCTTGGGAAGGGCCAGGCGAATCGGCGGCGTTGAGGCCGGGATCGGCCGCCGAGGGCGGCGGGGCAGGGGAGGGGTCGCCCATCTTCGCAGGGGTTTTGGAGCCGGACGACCAGAACAGGACCGCGAGAAAGATCGCCAGCGCAGTGATGAATCCGCCCGCGCCGGCAAGGATCGCTTTTTTCGGCCTGAGCCGGCTTTGGGTCGTCTTCGCCGTGGGCAAGCTCATCGTCTGGCGGCCGAGCGGATTGTAGTCGAGCGTTTCGCGGCTCTCGCCCAGGCGGATTTTCTGCGCGCCCACCTTTTTGATCTCCACTTCCGCGCCCATGTCCCACATTTTGCGTTGCAGATTTTTCGCTTTTTCGAAGGCCAGACGAGGGCTGAGCACGAGCGGCAGACTTTTGAACATGCTGGCGATCTGCTCGGCCGAGCGGCCCGTCGCCTGCTGCATGTAACGTTGAACGTTTCGCTTCGCCTCGGGGCTGGAAAACTCCATGAGACGAACGCTCATATAAGTTTCTTCGATTTCCGGCGGCTCGATCGGTTGTTTGCATTGCCCGCAAAAGCCGCCCGGACCGATCGTCGTATTGGCGCGGCAGTGGTCGCAGAAGGTCCATTCCGAGGAAACGAAATTCGGCTGCGCCGTCCCGATCGCGTCGAGTTCGGCGATGACTTCCGTATAGGAGAAATAGCGCTGCTCGGGAAGCTTGGCCATCATCCGCGCCACAAGGCGGGACAGCTCCTTCGGGTAGAGCGGGCAGACGGCCGCCGCATCGGGCACGGGGTCGCGGATGTGCTTCATGATGATCGCCACCGACGAGTCGGCGACGTAGGGAGGCGAGCCGGTGAGCAGTTCGTAAAAGGTCGCGCCCAACGAGTACATATCGGCGCGATAGTCGATCTTGTCGCCGTTGGCCTGCTCCGGGCTGATGTAGTTCGGCGTGCCCAGGGCGACGCCGGTGCTGGTGAGCGTCGCGTCCTGATCGACCAGCTTGGCGATGCCGAAGTCCACGAGCTTCGCGCCCGTCGCGTGCTCGATCATGATGTTGCCGGGTTTCACGTCCCGATGCAAAACGCCTTTGTCGGCGGCGAATTGCAGCGCCGAAGCCGTCTGCTGCATGATCGCCAGAATCTGGCGGCCCGTCAGACGGAGTCGCCGCCTGATGACGGTTTCCAGAGACGGCCCATCGATGTATTCCATGGCGTAGAAGGGCAGATCGTTCGCGGTCCGTCCGACGAAAAAAACATGGGCGATATTGGGATGTTTGAGGTTGGCGGCGGCGCGGGCCTCGCGCTCGAAGCGGGCGAGATTTTCCGTGGTGGAGGCGAAGGCGGGCGAAAGCACCTTGATGGCGACGGTCATTTCGAGCTGTTCGTCCAGCCCCTTGTAAACCGCGCCCATCGCCCCTTCGCCGAGCTTTTTGAGCACGCGGTAATGTCCGACCCGCTCCGTCATCCCTCTTCCCTGCGAAACCCCCGGCCGTTTTCTGTAACCGATGGGGCCATTGTACCGCCTTTGGGCGGCAATGCAACGGCGGATGCGTGTCCCGCTTTTCATTCGCCAAAGGGCATGCTAAAGTCGCTTCGAGCATCACAGGTAAGCCCTGGAGTGGTAATCCCGTTGCTAAAGCGCAGGGGCTTGGGAAATCGGGACATGCGGGCCTCGGTGAGGGCCGCAAAATCGCCAAGCGAGGGATGATCATGGCCAGCATCACCGTATGGAAGGGCCGCGAAGTGGCCCTGAAGGCGCAGCTCAAGAAAGAGCGCATGGACATCGGCCGCCTGGAGTCGGCCGACATCGTGTTGGACAACGTTCTCGTTTCCCGCCGCCACGCGGTGCTGGTCGCGGAGCGGGGCGCCTGGCGCATCGAGGACGTTTCCGGCAAGAACGGCGTCTACGTCAACGGCGAACAGAAAGAGCGGCACGTCTTGCGGGACGGCGACAAGATCGAGATCGGCAAGTTCCTGCTGGAATTCCGCCAGGGGCAGGACGAGCGCGAGCGCGATCAGGCGATGGCTTCGAAGGAGCCGGGCGCGGGTTTCAAGCTTTCCTTCGACGAGATGGTCAGTCAGGCGCTGGGCAAGCCGGACAAAGAGGATTTCCGCAAACTGGGACGCATCGACGACGCCTCGGCGACCATGAAATTGCCCGCCGGCCAGTTGGGCGCGCTGCACGAAGAAATGCGCCTGCGGCGTCAGCCGCACCTCGTGGCGTTGACGCCTTTGCCGAAGAGCGTTTACCCCCTGGCTCAAAAGGAGATCGTCCTCGGCCGAGCCGACGACGCCGACGTGGCGCTGCCCGGCGGAATCACGATCGGCCGTGTTCATGCAAAAATCGGCGAGTACGGCGATCAGTGGTTCATCGAGCACGTCTCCGGTTTCGCCGGAACGAAGGTCAACGGCGTCAAGGTGGCGCAGAAGCTCAAGCTCAACGAGGGCGACGAGATCGAGATCGGCTCGCATAAATTGAAGTTCATGAGTTCGGCGAAAAACGGTTGAAAGTTCCTGTTGCAAAATCCGCTGCCGCCGCTGCCGATCAACGTGACCGGAGAACTCTCCGAATGGGCTCCGGAGTTTTTTTCTTATGATGAAATGCTTCGGCGATGGCGCGCGGCGCTTGAGCGTCGCGGGAAAGGCCGCATCCCTTCCGACCTGCAAGTTTATGTGAATTTCCCCTATTGCCGGTCTCGCTGTTCTTACTGCATGTATTGGAGTTGCCGACAGACCCGGTCTGCCGATATCGAATCCTACATCGATCATTTGATGAAAACCGTCAACGACTACCGGCAAGTTGTCGGGCCAATCAAAGCAACGTCGGCCTATTTCGGCGGCGGCACGCCGAGCCTGGTCCCGGCGGCGTTCATGGAACGATTTCTCAAAGCTTTTTCATCCACGTTCCGCGTCGAAGGAGAATTTACCTGTGAAGCTCACCCGGACACGCTCGACGAGGCCGAAATTCGCGTTCTTGCCAAGGGGGGGATCAATCGCCTCAGCCTCGGAATTCAATCTTTCGATCCGGACGTTCAGCTGGCGATCGGAAGAAAGAACCCCGAGCCATCCGCGATCGAAGCGCTGATCGGAACAGCGCAGAAGCAAGGGATCGAAGTAAACGTCGATCTGATCACCGGCTTGCCGCGCCAGACGCTGGACATTGTCCGCAACGATCTGGAAACGGCGTTCTCCCTCAAGCCGGACACGATATTTCTTTATCGCTACCAGAACCGCCGGGAACTGGCGGGAGAAACGACCGACTCCCTGCCGCTCAGCCGCATATTGGCGACGCGGTTTCTGCCTAAGGCGCTTCAACGCGGGTATGTCTACAGTCTGCCAGTGAGGGACGAAAAATTCTACAAAGGCCTTTTCCGGTGCGATCTGTACGATCTCCCTGTGCCCTTTCCCCGCTTGGCCTGGCTCGTCAGATTCGGTTTGCAACGAGTGTTTTCTCAATCGGCGTACACGTCGTTCGACAAACCTCGCAGTTTTCTTCTCGGTCTGGGAACCGGCGCGGGGTCGCATTTGTATGGTTTTGCACGCTACCGCGACGTGACGCTTCTGAACGCCGGCAAAGCCGATCACGCGCCGATTTATCGCGGCACGAGATTTTCGACGGAGGAGGAAGGCAGGATAGAGGCGCTGGACGAATTGTTGCGCGGTCGCTGGGTGGACCCAAAGCGTTTTGAAGGACGCGACGGACGAAACGCCGGGACGACGTTTCCGGAATTTCTGCGTTCGGCCGAGATGAAACCTTATTTCCAGTGGAAGCGCAGGCGGGTTCGGAAGAATCCGGACTGCTCGGAAGAGGTCGCCCATGAACTGATGAAACGGCTTTTGCCGCCGCCCTCAAACGACTCGGACCATTGCCTGAACGGCGCATGGTGGGTTTACAAGGATCGGATTCAGCGCGATCTCGTGCTTGGAGGACTGGACAGCGGCCCCACGGCTTTGGAGGAATTCTGCCGGCTGCTCGGAATCGAGGGGCCCGGTCGGACGTGGCGGGGCGCCCATGTCGAGCAGATAGGAATCGATCTCATCGCGTTTCGTTTGCCCGACGACGATGCGGCGGCTTTGCCCCTGCGCGTCGCCTGGCGCAACGAAACGGAAAGCTTCTATGCCCAAACCAAGCGCTTCAATGTCAGTTGGGTGGCTCGCGGAGGCGAAGCGCTCCTCGATTCTCGGAATGATTTTCTGAAAGAAATGTGCAAAGCTTTGCGTCGCGCGGAGAAGCGAAGTGAAGCAGAAGCCAGGGCGTCGCTTGTTGTAAAGGCCCATGGCAAGTCGAGCTTTTTGAATAAGAGAACGGAGGGCTGACGCTCCATGCCCCGTTACGCCACGGATCGCGCGACGCTGGAAGGCGAGTGCGACATCGAGTTCGTCAAAGGCAGCGGTCCGGGCGGCCAGCACCGCAACAAGCGCGAAACCGGCGTGCGGCTCGTCCATCGCCCCTCGGGAGTGACGATTTTCAGCACGGAGCGCCGCTCCCAGCAGGACAATCTCGACGCCGCCTTCGAGCGCCTCATCCGCCGACTGAAGCGCCTCAACTATGTCCCCAAGCCCCGCCGCCCGACGAAGCCGACGCGGGGGGCGATCGAAAAACGACTGGAAAGCAAGCGGACGTCGGCTGTGAAGAAACGACAACGGCGCAAGCCCGGGATGGAGGAATAATCCTCTTCGCCGCGTACGTCGTTTGGACTCCCCTGGCGACTGAGTTGGCTTGATATAACAACCACTTCGACTCCCGGTGGAGATCGACGGGTCGTTCCTTTCGTCGGTTTTCCTTTCCCCTGGACTTCCCTCCTTCCCAGTGGTAGGGAAGAGATGTTCGCCGGAGTCGGCGAATCACTTCCGGTCTCAATGGTATCAAGGGTTTCTGGGCACACTCGACGATTCCGTATGCGCGGACCGGCGGCGGCCGGCGCGCCCATTTCTCGGGAGGAGTCCGATGACGCGTCACCTCATGCTTCTGGCGGCGGCGATAGGCGTAGTGTGGCTGCTCGCCGCTTGCGACGGCGACAAACCCTCGTTCGACACCACGCTCGGCCGCGCCCACACCGATCTCTCCTACCTCCGCGACGCCGAAGGCCGCTACCTGCATCTGCGCGGCGCCAACGTCGGCGGAAGCACGAAAGTGCCGCTGTTTCTGGAGGGCGGCGAGGGGCCGGAACGCCCCTTCACCTACATCGGCCGTCCTTTCCCCGAGGAGGAAGCCGATAAATGGTTCGCCCAGTTGCGCGATCTGGGTTTCAACTCCATCCGCTTGTTGTGGATGTGGGAGGCCGTCTACCCCGACAATCCCTTCGAACCCGACGAGGAATTTCTCGACTACTTCGACCGGATCATCGCCAAGGCCGGCGATTACGGCATCTACGTGATGATCAACTGTCACGAGAACCTCTGGAGCCGCCACCTGTTCAGTCTCTACAACGAGAACGCCCCGGGCAAGAAGGGCGACCTCGACAACATGCTCTGGTCGCTCTTCCCGCCGTACACGGATCGCGTTTCCGGCGACGGCGCGCCGCTGTGGGCGACGAAGCTGTGCCTGCCGGAAAAGAATTTCGACTCGCCGAACTACGGCACGTTCAATCTTCTGGGCACGCTGGGCAAGGATCAGGACGGCATTCCCGGTTCGGACGTGATTTTCCTTTTGAAGCTCGCCTTGCCGTTGCTCGGTTTCGACGTGCCGCCGGGTCTGCTCGACGACCTGGAAGACAAGCTTCCCGAACCCTTCCCGATCACCGACACGGCGGTGTTTCTGCCCTGGACGTTCTGGGGGCTCAACGTGCCGCTGTCGATCGACATGGAGCGCTGCTACGCGGCGTTCTTCGCCGGCGACAAGGTGTATCCCAACGTCTGGATCGACGAGGAGGGCAACCACCTGACGCTGGACAAGGACGAGGAGCCGCCGGAAGGCGCGAAAACGATCAAGGATTTTTTGCAGGATAATTTCTCATCGGCCTGGGTGGAGATCGCCAAACGGGTGAAGAAATATCCGCACGTCATCGGCTACGACATCCAGAACGAGCCGCCGGGCGTGTTCATACTTCTGACCGCCGTGTCGGCCTATTTCCAGTTGGGATTGGACGGGGCGATCCAGAGCGCGTTGCAGGGCCTTCTGCCGATGCAGATTCCGGTGAATTTCGCGCTGCCCAACGAACCGGAGATCGACGACGAACTGACCGCCACCTGCGACGACAGCTGCGCCCGCCAGCGGGAAGTCTGCGAACAGGCCAACCTGGATCAGCCGCAGAGCGTGGACTGCCAGGCGGTCGAGAACGATTGCGAGACGTATTGCGAGGGGCTGGTGGGGACCCTGGCCGGGTACTCCGGCGCCAACACCGCCGGCAACAAGATTTATTACCTGCTCAAATTCCTCGAACTGCTGCCCCCGGACACCTCGGACGCCACCAAAGAAGCCTGGGGCTTCAAGGACGCCGACCTGTTCGCCGTCGCCGCTCTCAACACCGGCTTCGGCAAGAACTATCTGCAGCCGATCTACGAGAAGGTCGGCCAGGCGATCCAGCAGGAAGACCCGGAGGCGATCATCTGGATCGAGCCGTCCGCGGCGCTGGAAACCCTGTTGGGCGGCGGCCTCGGCGGCTATTGGGAGCAAAGCATGACCCGTCCCAAGGGCCTCAATCAGGTGGTCTACTCGCCGCACTGGTATCCCGACATCTACCCGTCGGTGGGCTTCAACATGCCCTCGCGCGAGTTCGCCGAGGAAGAGTTCAAATTCCGCGACTACACGGCGAGCCTCCAGTCGGCGATCCGGGGGGCCGCGTACAGCCTGTCCAACGTCCCCGTGGTCTTCGGCGAGTTCGGCACCTACTGGAACTTCCGCTATCTGGGCGACGATCCGGAAACGCCGGGCTACGAGCAGTCGCGCGAGCACGACTATCGCATCTCCGCCGAGATCATGGACAACTTCTACGAGTCGTTCGAGAGCCTCTTTTTGAGCAACGTCAACTGGTGCTACACCACCGACAACGATCCGCAGTACGGCGACCGGTGGAACAAGGAAGACTTCTCGATCATCGACGAGAACGGCGAGCCGCGCGGCGAGGAAGCCTGGCAACGGCCG
Organism: Myxococcales bacterium; assembly: GCA_003598065.1. Taxonomy (GTDB): domain Bacteria; phylum Myxococcota_A; class SURF-8; order SURF-8; family SURF-8; genus SURF-8. Next base: position 32,706 of record QZKR01000046.1, read on the forward strand.
TATCCGCGCGTCCTCTCGGGCAAGCCGGTGTCGATGCACTTCTACTCGCCGCTGCACTACTTCGATCCGCACAAAGGCAAGGTGAATCCGGAACGCGAATTCGACCTCGTTTTCGAAAGCAAGGAAACCGACGCGCCGACGATCCTCTACGTTCCCAAGGCCCAGTACCCGGAGGGCTTCTACCTCTGGCTGTCGGACGGCTGGGCGCGCTGGGACGACGAATGGCAGTGGCTGTACTACTATCCGGAACGCGACGAGCCGGACTGGCGGCACCAGGTGACGATTCGCCCGCCGCTGGCCGGGATGGACGTTTCGGGATACGCCTATTTCGTGGATGCTGAAGGACGCATGGTGCGCGGCCGCTGAACGTGTTCTTCCGGAAGCCATCATCAAACCGGCTGCGTCCGCTTGTTAGCCCTTCGAGATGGCTGGCCGCGCGCCGGCGCCATCAAAATTGTCATGGCCAAACCCGGTAAATCGCGATAAAGTATCCTCAAAGATTGGGTTGCAGGTTTTATAAAAACAAACAAGCGGCGAAGAGACCGACCATGAGATCGCGAAGCATGCGTATCGGGCTTTGGGGTGTGGGCTTATTTCTGCTCTGCGCGCCGCTGGCCTGGGCGGAAGACGTGGGCGACATCGCCGTCTTCGAGGATGTAACCGGCCAGATCATGCCGGCCGCCGGTTTCTGCGCCAACGTCGCCTATCCGCGCGGCCTCTGCCTGCCCCCGGCCGGTCAGGCGTTCTTCCGGGATCATCCGGACAACTACGACGTGCTGGTGGTCGCCACCAACAAGACCCTCAATCCGATGTTCGATCCCAAGGCGGCGGCTCCCCTGAACGCGGACATCAAGGGGATCGGCCTGGATACCTGCCCCTGGCGCTATCAGGACCTCGGCTCGGCGGGCCGGCTGATCAACGCCGTCGCCCTCGGCTGGTTGGCCGGGATGCCGGAAAATCCGGACGATTTGTATCGCTGGCCGCCCATCCGCGGCGTGGAAGTCATCGCCCACGAGATCGCCCACCGTTGGTTTGCCTACCTCGCCGTCGATCATGGCGACGGCCAGGGCTCGCGCGACATCCTGCGCGCCAGCTACAACGACGACTCAGGGACGATCGGCGTCCACTGGTCGTCCTGGTTCAACACGGACGGCTCGATCGAGTACGGCGGCATCCTGACGGACAACGGCGACGGAACCTTCACGAACGTCGTGGGGCCGCCGCGCATCTTCAACCGGCTCGATCAATACCTGATGGGGATACTCCCTCCCGAGGAGGTGGGCCCGCTGTGGTACGTCCGCGTCGGCTACAGCCTGCACGGCGGCCCCGACATGATGGAGGACCCGGTCACGGTTTTCAGCGGCGAGCGCGTGGATTTCGGCATCGAGGACATCGTCCGCGCCAACGGCCCGCGCGTGCCCGCCTCCTCGCCCTGCCACCTGAAAGTGGCCTTCGCCATCGCCTACCCGCCGGGGCTGTACCCGTCCCAGTCCGACTTCGACAAGCTGAACCGCTACCGGCTGGCGCTGGAGGAATATTGGATCCAGGCGTCCGACGGACGCGGTTCGTTGGACACCCGCCTCGACGGTTGCGGCGAGGGGACGGAGACCTGCCCCGGCGAGCCGTCGCCGCATTGCTTTCAGGAACCCGCCGATTGCGAAGACGGCGAGCGGCGCTGCAACGGCCTGACGCTGGTTCAGCTTTGCCGCAACAGCCATTGGGTGACGGTCCAGACCTGCGTGGAGAGCGCATCCTGCATCGACGGCGAATGCTACACGCCCGACGAGGACGGCGACATCGGCGAGGATGGCGATGTGTCCGAGGATGTTGAACTGCCGGTGGATGGCGATACGCCCGGTGATGACGATGCGCCGAACGACGGCGATAAAGATATGCCCGCCGACGGCGACGCCCCTGCCGATGGCGATTACGACTCGATCAACGGCGATCTTCCCGACGGCGACGGCGGCTCGTCGATCATCCCGCCCGAAACGGACGGCAGCACGGGCGGCTGCGCCCAGAGCGGCGGCGCGTCGCTGGCCATGTTGCTTTTAGCGCTGGCGCTGGTTCTCACGCGGCGAAGGGTTCATGAGTAGGATGGGCAATTTTTTTGCCCATCATCCTTCTGATGGAGCAGGTTTTTCAACCTGCTCCACGGAGCCCCCCAAAAAACAATTGCACTTGAAAAATTATAGAATAGAATATGACGAACTTGCGTTTCCCGTCAGCCAAAGTATTAAAGGAGAAGACAATGGCCATGCTAAAAAGAGTAATCGGTGCGATATTCCTTGCGATGTTGCTATTGCCTCTCGGCGCATGCGCGATGAATTTGCATCCGTATGAAATTAACCAAAAAATCGTCAAAGGTGAAATCTACATCGGCATGACGACTGACGAGCTAAAGCGTGCTGTGGGAGATGAAAAGATGTGCGCAACAAAAAGCACTGAATATACGAAAGAGGGAGAAGTCATTATTTGTGAATATGGGACGGGGTTAGGAAGGCCAACGGAAGGAGATCCGGTAAAGCCTTGGATAATGCTTACGATCCAGAATGGTAAAGTTACGGCTATCAAAAAGTGGGTCTACCAATGATTTAATTGTTGACCTCTAGGAACCGAGCCGGAGGGACCAATGAATATTCTTGTGGGGTTGCTTTGTGGTTTGTTTTTGTTACTTGTCGTCGTTCTCATAAACAAGCTCAGTAAAACGAATAGGGAAGCGGAATCGCTTAAAAAACGCAATGCCGAACTGGAAGGCTTTGCGGCAATCGTTCCGGAATCGGAAGCAAAAGCAGACAAAATTTTATTTGATGCGCAACGCCAAGCCGATTTGGTTATAGCCGAAGCGCAAACGCATGCAGCGAGGATCCTTGAGCAAGCACAGAAAGAAGCAGCCCCTTTGTACGCGCAGGCGGAACAAGCTCTGAACGCAGCCAAAGACGAGTCTGGAAAGATTCGACAAAACGCCAAAGACTATGCCGCCCGCCTAAGTGAAAAAGCCGATACTATTTTCAGGGATGCGCAGACCAATTATGGGCGCATCCTTGCAGAAGCCGAGCGGCATGCAAAGGAGATCGCCGGAGACGCCTATGACGCTTTGCAGCGAGCGAAGGACCTTGATGCCACCGCCAAAGCCATGAAGAATATAATTGAGGGCTACGGCGACCGTTATCTCATTCCGTCGTACTCTCTGCTTGACGAACTGGCGGAGGAATTTAGTTTTGCTGAAGCGGGAGAGAAGCTCCGTCAAGCGCGCGAACACACGCGTCAGATGTGCGAGAATGGGTTAGCGGCTACTTGCGATTATGCTGAAAAAAATCGTCGCGAAACCGCCATTCGTTTCGTGCTCGACGCCTTCAATGGTAAAGTAGATTCAGTGCTTTCTCGATCCAAGCTCGACAATTTTGGAACACTTCGACAGAAACTTGACGATGCATTCCATATCGTGAACGACGAAGGCAGCGCCTTTCGTAACGCGCGCATCTTGCCCGAGTATCTTGCAGCCCGCACCGAAGAATTGAAGTGGGCGATTTTGGCTCAAGAGTTAAAGGAGAAAGCGAAAGAGGAACAGCGCAGAATCAAAGAGCAGATGCGTGAGGAGGAAAAAGCGCGGAGAGAATACGAACGGGCTATGAAAGAGGCCGCTAAAGAAGAGGAAACGTTACGCAAGGCAATGGAAAAGGCTCGGCTCGAAATTCAAAAGGCCAGCGCCGAACAGCGTGATAAATATGAGGCCAAGCTTGTTGAATTGCAGGAAAAACTTAAGGCTGCCGAGGAAAAGAATCAGCGCGCGCTATCAATGGCGCAGCAGACAAAACGCGGTCACGTGTACGTTATTTCCAATATTGGTTCTTTTGGCGAGGAGGTCTATAAAATCGGCATGACCCGCCGGCTTGAACCATTAGAACGGATCAAGGAATTAGGGGATGCCTCGGTACCATTCGAGTTTGATGTACACGCAATGATCACTTATGACGACGCACCAGCGCTCGAACATGGGTAGTGTCCTAATTTCATGGTGGACGTTCAACCTACTTCCTTGGATCATCTTGGCTCGACCTACAGAATGCTTGTCAGGTAGGCCAACTCGCGTTGGTAGCGAGTAACAGAAGCATTCACCTGAAGTCTTCTCCCCTCGACAGTATGAAAACTATCGACCTTCAGTTTGGATATGGGAATACCCTTTGCGCCGCTAATTCGTCCAGAAGAAACGAAATCATCTGTTATTACAAACGCATCTGCGGGGTCGGCGCAACCAAAAAGAGTCTGATGCTTTTCTGCTATCCTAAGCGCCCGCTCAATATACATTTGAGAGGCACGGTCGGGAGTAAACTTCTTCTTACCTTTTGCTCCTACCATTGTCATCACGATTGCTGCGACTTTAGGCGGTTGCCTTCCTCCAGCCCTTTTATTCCAAACCATAAAATCTCCGTTCGGATTTGACATGAGATCTAATGTCAATTCTAGCGAAGAAATGGAGTGTTCATCAACTCGAATGGGGATAATAACCGCATCGGCAGCGCACCATGCTAAATGTGTTCCCCCCGCGTAAAACGGGCTTGTATCCATAAGTATCCCTTCGGCCTTAATATGTTTCGCCTCTTTGTTTAGCGCCTCTTTTAGTGATTCCAGCAATCTCTTCACGACACGTTCGCTGTCTTGGGTATCTGCTGTTGCCAATTGCAATTGTTGATACATGTTGGACGGAAAGGCAAACATCATCGCATCGCCCGGAATTACAAAACACGGCAAATGCGCCTTGAAGGGTTCGCAGTGTCGGGACACTTCGTAAGACGGACTACTCGGAACAATCCCAAACGCGGGACCCAACATCATCGGGCGCAATACATTTAATATAGTTACTTCCCTTTCGCTGCCACGCATAAGCATTTCGGTCAAATTGCATTGGGCGCAAAGGTCGGCAACAAGAAGAGAACACTTTGCCGACATCTCGTAAGCCAAATTAAAGGCAAGTGTGGATTTGCCCACTCCTCCACGGAGAGCAGTAATAGCGTAGCTTCGATACTTCAAACTTCCCTTGGTTTTACATCCTTCCTCAATGACCTTGCGATGGTTTTCTAAGATTTTGTCCAACGAGCCCATAGTTTCCTCCTTTTCGCCCGCAACAGTTTCTGACGGAACCATAGCATAGAAAAACTGCAGGAGCAATGAAAATCTGCAGGCTTAATTAAAATACGCAGGTAGTTAGATTTATTGCAGGTTTTATTAAAATCTGCAGGACATTAGCTTACTATCGTTTTTTACTTGACTTTTTCTGTAAGCTGTTGTACGGTTTCCCCAGAAAGCAAAACCCCCAAGGCTTTTGGCCTCGGGGGCTCGCTCTTTGAAAGCGGACGCAACGACCGGGGGTGCGGCTATCCACCTGACACCCCGGCGGGTTTGACTCCCGTCGTCCGCTCCAGAAACCCCTAATGCGAATCCTCCATGCTTGCCGGCGCGGGAATTCGCAAGAGGAGCTTACATGGCAATTGTAACCACTATGCTATTAATTGTCAAGCCTTTGCTTGGCAACCCCATTCGCGGGCCACCAAATCCGCAAATTAAGAACCAAGCGGACGCTTAACAGCTTGCCGGGCAGCGTCAACTACCCGGCAAGCCTTAATCCGCCGCATGGGGTTAGCCATGCTTCGGACCTCAACCTAATGGTGAATCCCCTGCGGCTTAAAGTCAAGGGGTTCATCATGAACAAGTTGCCGAGGGACAAACAGAGGACGATTCTTTCCATGTTGGTTGAAGGCAATTCGATTCGTTCGATAGAGCGTATGACGGGCGTTCACCGCGATACGATCATGAGGTTAGGGCTAGCCGCAGGCGAGCATTGCGAGCGGATCTTGGACGAACGAATGCGCGGCCTGGAATGCCATAGCTTACAGGTTGATGAGGTTTGGTGCTACGTTCAGAAGAAGCAGCGGCACTTGACCAAAGCGGAAAAGGAAGCAAAGCGGATCGGCGATCAATACGTTTTCGTCGCCCTGGACGCAAGTACAAAACTTGTGGTGAGCTATCGTGTGGGCAAGCGCAGTACCGACAACACGTTTCTATTCCTGGAAGAGTTACGCGGGCGAGTGCGGAACACTCCGCAACTCACAACCGACGCTTTCGCACCTTATCCGAGTGCGGTTGAGAACGCATTCGGCGCGAATATCAGCTACGCACAGATAATCAAGATGTACGAGGGTATCTCGGAGGGCGACGCTCGTTATTCGCCACCAAGAGTAAAAGAGGTGCTAAAGTCGATTATCAGCGGCAATCCTGACAAGCGCAAGATTTCTACCTCGTTCGTTGAACGGGGCAACTTGACCATTAGAATGCAGATGCGGCGATTCACGCGACTGACAAACGCCTTTAGTAAAAAGCTGGAAAACCTAAAGGCAGCGGTAGCATTACATTTCGCGTGGTACAATCTCTGCCGGATTCACTCTTCACTGAGAGTTACCCCCGCCATGCAGGCAGGGCTTGAAGGCCGCGTGTGGGACTTGGGCGAGTTGCTACCGGCAAGTTAGTGAATATATTGGCATAAATTTTGCTTGACAACAATATATAAGGAGGTATACTGTTTAGTTCGGAGGTAGCGTCATGGCGAAGACGCAACTCAAAATATCCTTTAAGTTTGATAGGCAAAAAGCCATTCAGGCCATTTTATGGTTTTTAGCTCGCCATGGCGGAAAGCTTGAAAAACTCAAGCTAATTAAGCTTATTTTCTTTGCCGATAGGGAACATTTGGCGAAATACGCCCGCCCGATCATCGGTGGTTCTTATGTGGCGATGCAACACGGCCCTGTGCTTTCTGAATTGCTCAATCTTATCAATTCCACTGAGAAAACCGTAAAAAACTTGGGATTCAATTTATCCGAACGAAACGTAGTTTCTACTGGACAGTATGATGAGGATTTTCTATCCGAATCAGATATAGAGGCCCTGCGAACAATAAACACAAGTATGGGAAGTATGGATTCTAACAGATTGCGTAATCGTACCCATGGATTGAAAGCATGGAAAAATAATTACCCTGACCCCTCCGAAAACACCTCTCGGCCTCTTCCTTACGAAGACTTTTTCCTTGATTTAGACAATTCGGAAATCCTTGAGATAATTAGAGATGACCAAGAAGTAAGGGAAATGCTGGCCTAATGGGAAAACCTGGGAGAAATCCTTCTCCAGCAAAGATTCTTGAGGAAATTCTTATTCCGGGCGGTGCATTTCGTATGTGGCACAGCTTCGGGAGGGAAGGTAAAAAACTGCGGTTTTTCTTTGTAATGAACTATGTGCCTAAAGGTGCTAATGTTTTGCTCTTAAGCACCGCTACAAGCCAACTGGAAAATAGAAGGGCGCGAAGTCCAGCCGAAGTTCTTGTTGAGATTGGTCCGTCCGAATACCCAAGCCTTGAGAGACAATCATTAATTGACTGTTCCTCTGTTTCGCCTTTCAAGATCGCAGAATTACGCCGCCGGATTAGATGCAAGAAAGTAACACCACTTCCCCCTTTACCTGTAGAGTTGCTTGAAAAAATTAGAGATGCTATCGGTGTGTCCAAATTTATTCCGAGAAACCAGAAGCTTCTGATCCTTCCCCCGGAAGAGGGATAGAGAAAATTCAAATTAGGACACTACCCGAACATGAACTCCATCGTCGCTTTCTGCGTGTCCAAATGAACAAGGTCAACCCGCGCAAGGAATTTTTCCGCGTCAGCTTGCTAGATATCCGCGCCGCCGTCGAGGAGATGAAGATTCAGGCTCACTGGACCGTTGCAGCTGCAGCCGCGCAATATAAAGAGACGTTAGCGCTTGAACGCGGGATGGCCGCCGATGCAAACAAAGAACGAGAATGGCTGGAAAGCCAAGCGAAGTTTGAGGCGCGCGAATTGCTTTCACCCGAAAGCGAGGAGGAGCGCGAGAGCGCGTAATGGTCCACTTTAGAGCAGGTTTTCCAACCCGCCCCATTCATTAGCTTTGCTAATGTATCGCATACTGGCAGAATATCCCCAAGTGATCCGAGGGCCAGAGGCCGCCTACGGGCTCGGTGAAGACGCGCTCGCACGACAAGGTCTCCACCGGCGTTTCGCTCCCCGGAACAACGTAGATGTAGTCGATGCGCGAGGTCGGATCCTGCGCCGTGGATGTGTAGCCCGGATCGGAACCGTTGACGGCCAGCCATGAGTCGATGAAATTTCCTCTCACTCCAGTGTGTTCCGCGTCCCCCCGCAACACCTGCATGGCCAGCGTCTCGGGCGTCGCGTTCAGATCGCCGCCGAAGAAGCCTAGGGTGGGCGAGGGATAGCCCGCGATGAAGTTGACGATGGCGACCGCCTGATCGGCCTTTTTGATGTGATCGAGAGAAATGGTCATGTGCGAACAGAAGACGTTCATCTCGCCCCACGGCGCTTGCGCGGTCACGCCGAGCACGGAGCGGGTGAACATGTCGCCGGTCAGGCCGCCGAATTCCTCGTGGGGAAGGGTGGCGGAGGCGAAACCGACGATGGGCCACTTGCTCAAAATCGCGATGCCCTCCTCGAAAACATAGGGGATGTCGTGGGTCATCTCCCAGTGGTAGTAATACCCCGTCAGTTCCGCCAGCATCTGCGCCCGGTTGACCATGATCGCCGACTGCGCCACCTCCTGATGGAAGGCGAAATCGGGCTGCGCTTCGTTGATGAAATCGGCCACGATGCGGTTGCGTTCGTCGTAGTTCAGCGAGGGCGGATTGAGGGGGTTGAGGATGTTGAAGGTGAGCACCGAGACGACCGTCGGCTCGGTTTCCGGCTCCGGCTCGGCCTCCGGTTCGGGGTCTAACTCGGGATCGGCGTCGCCCTGCTCCGGTTCGGGGTCGATCTCGGCCGTCTCTTCGCCGCTGCCGTCCTCGTCGCCGTCCGGCGAAAGATCGCCGTCCGCCGCGTCGCCTTTATCTTCGTCGGCGATTTCGTCATCGTCGATTGCGTCGTCGTCGGAGGCGTCGCCATCTGGAACTTGTTCGTCCGCGTCGCCGTCCGTTTCCCATCTGTCGTTTTCAAAGATTGGCAGATCGTCGTCGGCGGAACGGCCCGCCGTGTCGCCCTCTGAACAGGCGAACAGAAGGGAACTTAGAACCCATAACAAAATGAACGAACCGACTCGAACTGTCATTCCCGCGTAAGCGGGAATCCAGCGTTTTTCGGACTGGACCCCCGCTTTCGCGGGGGTGACAGCCAGGCAGCCGTTCGTTTTGATAGGTACGTTCATCGCCTCAATCAGCCCGGCATTCGGCTGCCTCCCTTAGATACTCCTCCCGTTCGACGAGAAAACGTTTGAAGTAGTCCTTGGCGGCCTCGAAGTCCTGGCGCGTCTCGATCTGGTCGCCGGGGTCGGGCTCGATCGCCGGCCAGAGGCGGTCGCCGAGCGCATCCAGAAGCCTCGGCAGCTCATTTTGCCAGTAGCCCCGATCTAGATACTCGCAGATCAGGCCTGAGTAGCGCGGCGCGAACTCCGGGTCGAGGATCACGAGATGGATGAGCAGATTGATCCAATTTTCGTGGTCCGGGCCGACCTCCTCCTCGTCGTCCACAATGCCGTTCTGCCACCAGCGGTCGGCGGCGAAGTCGTGGCAAACCTGCGTCCAGTCTTCATCATAAAGACAACCGAAGGTTAGATCCATGTCCCAAGGGTAAAACTCCCAGGCGAGGCGGCCCGTCGGATCGGCCTGCCAGGAGAAATAGAAATTGTTGGTGATCGTATCGGCGTTCTGGATCAGGGTGTTGACAGCGAGGTACTTCAGATAGTGCTCGACGTGCAGCGCCTCGCGGACGCGCGCCGTCGTCGTCTCGTCGCGGCCGGGATCGAGCGCGTCGGAATCCTCGAAATCCGGCCAGATCACGTTTTCAATGAAATGCACTAGGTCGGAATAATCATCCTCCGGCAAGCCGTTTTTCTTTGCGTAATACATGTCATAGGTTTCCGGCGCGGCAATGGGAACGAAGGTCCCGCCCGGATAGACATAGGCCGCTTCATACATCGAGCGCTGGGCATCGCGGCCGTTGGCTTCCAGAAAATTGTCGCCGACACGCTCGGTTTCGACCATCAGGCCGTAGTAGGCGTCGTTGACGAGCACCTTCCAGTAACGAACGCGCGGGGCGGGGACGGTCGTGAATTGACGGTAGAGGTGGTAGGCGAGAAAACTCCGCATGTGCGTGGGGTCGTCCCACTCGGCCTTGAGATTCATTTTGCGGCTGAACCCGGGGTGATCGACACCGGAAGGAGACGTGATGCGGAAACTCTTGGTCGGAAAGCTGCGCGAGAAATTGCCCAAGAGACGGATCTGCTCGCCGAGGTTGTAGGTGCGGCCGTTCGCGGTAACGACGCAGGGATACCACGTTTCGCCGTAAATGTTGGTCTTGAGCGCCTCGAAGTCGGCCGGGTCCATGGCGATGCGGAATTCGCCGATTTCCGCCTGCAGGCAGAAGCCGTCCGCGCAGCTTGTCCCCTCGCGGCACTGGCTCGAATCCTCGCACGCTCCGCAGACGCCGTCCGTCCGGCAGCTTTCGAGAGCGCGGCAGTGTTCGGGCGCTTGGCAAACCCCGCATGCCCCGCCGACGCATCCCTGGCCTGCCGGGCAATCGGCGACGCCTTGCGGGCAGTAGGACGCAATCGGGTTATCATCCGCGCTATCGGTTTCCGGAGAATCGATTTCCCCCGTTTCCTCGCTGTCTGCGTCGTTTTCCGGCTCGGCGTCCATCCGGTCGCCATCGGAGTCGTCGCCGTCGGGCCGGTCGAGATCGGCCCGCGACCAATCGTCGTCATTGACCTCCCCGTTGTCGAGACGGTCGGTTTCGAGATCGCCGTCGGCGGGCGTTCCCGAGAGATTGGAAAACGAGCCGTCGTCGCAGGCCGCGACGAGACATAGCGCCAACAGCGCGAAAAGAATCGTCCGCATCGTTTGATCCGTATACGTTCCCGTGCCATGTCGTGACGATAGAGACTATCCAAGCCTACCATATTGTGAGCGGCTGGCAAGCATTAGAAACGGGACGCGCGGCTGCATTTCGTCCTCCTGTGGAATTTCGGCTATAATTCCTCATGGAAGCAGGAACATGGCGCATTCGTAGGCAGGGATGGCGAGGTCATGGACGCGCAACGCATCGGTTCACGCGGGCTGCTATGCACTTTCGACGATCTGCTGTCATCGGAGTACGCCTGCCTTACCAATATTTATCTGATCGCCGGCGAACGGCATACCTTCATCATCGACACGGGGCTCGGGTCTGCCTGGGTCGAAGCGGCGTTGGACGAGTTTCACCGCCGCTTCGAATTCCGTTCGCCGATCATCCTCACTACGCACCATCACTGGGACCACGTCTGGGGCCACGCCGCCGTGCCGGAAGCGCCGGTATGGGCCACACCGCTTTGTCGCGATTTTCTGGCGCGCGATGGCGAGCGGATTTTGAAAGAATTGGCGGCTTGCCGGCGCGGTTCGGCCTCGATCCGGCTGCCGGACGTTCTGGTGGAATCGGCGCTCGATCTCGCCGAGGAGGCGCTGACGATTTTTCCCAGCCCCGGGCACACGCCGGACGGGCTGTCCGTCTTCGATCGTCGCGACAAGACGCTCGTCGCCGGCGATGCGCTCGAATGGCCCGTGCCGTTCATCGATCCGGGCCCGCCGATGCCGGATCTGGAGACTTACATCGCCACTCTCAATCGCTATCTGCATCTTGCGCCGGACGTCGTTATTGCGTCGCACGCGTCGCCGGCGGGCCTGGAACTGATCGCGCAGAATTTGAGCTACCTCGAATCCTTGCGCGATGGAACGCGCTATGAGCCTCGCGGGCCGAACGACGAGCGTTTCGACGCTTACCACAAAGCCAATCTGGCGGCGCTGGGACGGTAGAAAATGAAAAAGGCCCAGTCGCCCGGGCCTTCAAGAATCGCGCACTGCGTGGCTATTCGTTCTGGAAGCCGACGAGAGGAATCTCGTAGCCGTAGTAAATGAATCCCAAAGTGTCTCCCGGTTCTCCGGCTCCAATCACCGCCACGTTGAGTTGGATCGTCACCGTGTCTCGGCCTTTCTGGAACAGGTCAGGAAGCGTATCCGCGCCGACGCCGCCGCTGGGCAGGCTCACGTCGATGGACACCGCCCCCGTGGGGTTCTTGGGGAAGTCCCAATAGGATTCCGCCCCCACTCCGCCGGTTTCGGGGTTGTCTTCCCGCGTGTCCCATTCCATGGTGATGGCGCCGCCGACCGTCGCGCCTTCCTGAAGGACTTCGGGAATCGTCACCATGCCTGCAATATCGATGTCCGTACCCGGTTGGAGCAGCTCGGCGGGGTCAAAAGTCAGGTTGGACAAGGAATCGGTCGAGAATACGCCGCCGGCCGCAAAGAAGAAAAACGTGCCGGATTTGATCGCCATGATTCGCCATGTGTCGCCTTCCTTGCGGAAGTCCAGCGTCAACTTGCGGATGCCCTGCCCTTGGACGCTGATTCCGTCCACTTCCACCGGGCTGCTCGCTTCCAGCGTCGCCGTCAGGGACGCCTCGGTGTCCGAGGGGTAGACGAACGTGGTTTCCTGAATGGCGACTTCCACCAGGGCTCCGCCTTCGGCGGCGAACTGCTGTTTGTAAAGTTCCACGCGGATGCCTTTGTCGCAACCGGCGTAGGCGTAGGCTTCCGACATGTGCGGCGCCAGCTTGGAATCGACGGAGGCTTCGGTGCCGGAGGTGAAGGCGACGATCACGTCTTCCAGGACGGCCCGCATCGCTTCCTCGTCCGGGCCGTGATTGACGGGCTGGTCGCCGTCGGCATCGCCGTCCGCTGCGTCATCGTCGCCGTCGGTAGGCGTCGTATCGCCGTCGCCGTCCGCGTCGCCGTCGCCGTTGTCGTCGCTGCCGCTGGAGCAACCGAACAACGTCAGAACGAGCAGAATCGCGAGAAGCGCAGACCCTCTCCAGACCATCTCTTTCATCGCCATTCTCCGCATAAGCATTAGGGGAGGACTTCCTGCGGCGGCGACGTCGGCGAGATCCCGACCCTTTCGCCACCAACATTAGGTATTCATTATAACTTTTGGACAGGCAGGTGTCAATTTGAGCTTTTCGGCCAGGCGGATCATTTCCTTCTGGTCTTGGATCTAACGGGTTGAGCGGGCGGAGAATAGCTTTCCGGCGGGATTTTGCCGCTCGCCCGGCCGCGATCCTTCCAGGCGTGCCAGAGCATCACGCAGCCGAAAATGAAGAACGGGATGCTGTAATATTGCCCCTCGGTAAGCGGAGATTCCTCCGGCGTCAGCATTTGATACTCTTTTACGAACTCCACCATGAAGCGCAGGAAAAAATAAAGCACGAGGAACGTGCCGACCAGAATGCCGCGCGGTTTACGGTTGCCGAATTTGTGGTCCAGCCAGTAAATGAGGCCGAAGATCGACGCGCCGATCAGCGCCTCGTAAATCTGGCTCGGATGGCGCGGGACGTTCGGGTAGCCAGAGCGCGGGAAATACATCGCCCAGGGAAGATCGCTGGGCCGGCCGACGATTTCGCTGTTGAGGAAATTGCCCACGCGCACGAGCGTCGCCGCGATGGCGGCCGAATAGGCTGAGGCGTCGGCGACGATGAACCACGGGATGCGATTGCGATAGGCGTAGAGCGTGAGGCCGAGGATGATCCCCGCCGTGCCGCCGTGGCTGGCCAGCCCGCCGTGCCAGATGTAAAGAATTTCGATCGGGTCGGAGAGATACTTCGAAGGTTCGTAGAGCAGGCAGTGGCCGATGCGTGCGCCGAGAATGCCGCAGATCGACACCCAGTAGAAGTAGCCGTAGAGCATGTTCTCCGGGTAGCCGATGCGACGCAGCACGACTTTGAAAAAGTGGAAGCCGGTCAGCAGCAACAACGCGAAGAGAAGCCCGTAATACCGGATTTGCAGCGGCCCGAGCCGGAGCATGACCGGGTCGATATCCCATACCCAATGATCCATCGGCGTCCTACTCCTCGTCGAACAGTGCGGCCAGACCGTCTATGTACTGCTTGACCGCCAGTTTGTGTCTGCGGGAATCGAATTGCAGGCTCACGCCGAAGCCGGCGTTCTCGCCGTCGTCCGTCCAGACCACCCGGCCCTCCATCACGAGCGGATGAATGAACTGCGGATCGTAGACGAAAAAGACGAACTGTTTCCCTTCCGGCGGCGCCTCCGACGAGCGAACGTGCAGGCCGATGGGGCTGATGTCGGTGATCGTGCCGCGCACCAGCTTGTTGTCGAAAAGGTATTCGCACTGCAGTTCGACGCGCAGGCGCGACTCCTGGCGGTCGTCGCCCGCCTTGAGCGCTTCGTCTTCGCTATCGTGCTTCATGAAATGCAGCAGGGCGGCGAGCGTCTGTTCGCCCTCGCGCTCGAACTCGATCCCCACCCCGGCGGGCAGGTCGGGGCGGTCCGGCGCTTCCGCCTGACTCCAGGCGACGACGCCCGGCAGGATGAAACGCTTCTGAATGCCGATCACGCTGATGCGGCAGGTCAGGCGCTCGCCGCGCGGCCGGGGCGGCGCTTCCCACAAAACGCCGCCGATGCCGACGTTCGGCAGAAAACGGGCGAGGAAGTCTTCTTTGCGCTTGAAACGAAGCTCCACGTTGCGCGGAGCGGGGTTGTCGGTCTTTGCGCCGGGCATCGGATCTCCCTCTGGTTGGGCGAAGTATACAGACGGGTCGGAAAAATCACAACGTCATTCCGGCCGGGCGACGCGCCAGCCGATGGCGGTGGCCGCCGCGAGAAAGACCAGCGGCGCGAACGCGCCTGCGGCCGGCGGGGCGAGATGGTGCAGAACGGCGGCGCGGCCGACGGCGACGAAGGCGAAGGCGGCCAGGGCGACGAGGACGCCGACGGCGGTCATCCGCAGCCGCTCTCTGCCGAAGGCGCGAGGTCTCTGGCGTCGTCCGACGGAAACGACGGCGAGCACGGGCAGAATGAGACAGAATCCGGGAAAGGCCAGTCGGTTCCACCACGCCAAGGCATATTCCGCCTCGTCCTGGCTTTGGCGTCGCCGATGGACGACGGCGGCTTGAAGCTCGCGTCGGGTCATCTCTTCCGGCGCGGCCCAGATCGGCGTGAAATGCGCCGGCGTTTCCGGCAAACGGGCCACGTCCTCCGCCGGCCAGGGCGACGACCGGCCTTGGGCGCCGAAACGAAGCGCTTCGGCGGCCTCCCAGTGACCGGCGCGCCAGGTGAGGCGCTCCGCCTGCAAGCGCTCGACTATCGCGCCATCGCCGTTCCGGCGATAGAGAATGACGCCGTGCAGGTCGCCGCCTTCGCCGGCTTCGACGCGCCAGACGCCGCTGGGACCGGCGGTCCAGAGCCGATGCGGCCGCCATTTGGCTCCCCAGCGATCCTTGTGTTTGATGGCGATGTCCACCGTCCGCCGGTAGGCCGCCTCGGCGGGAACGACGAGCGTTTCGCCTAGGAAGTACATGGCGGCGGTCGCGACGAACCCCAGCGCGACAAAGGGCAGCAGACGGCGGCGAGGCGTCATGCCCGCCGACGACAAGGCGAGCGTTTCGCGCCGTTCGTGCATCTGGATCATCGTCGCCAGCGATCCGGCCCAGATGGCGACCGGCCAGAGCTGGTAGAGCGCCGTGGGCAGATGCCGCCAGGCCAGCCGCGCCAAATAAAAATTGGGCGCGCGGTAGGCAAGCACGATGCGCGCATGCTCGACAAGATCGGCGATGGCGTAGATGGCGGCGAGCGCTGCAAGCGCCAAGAGAGAAGCGGCGGCGACGCGGCGAATGACGTAGACGGCGTATGTCACGTCCGCCCCCGTCGCCAGCGGAAAAAGGCAAGCGCCGCTATCGCCAGAGCCGGCAGAAGAAGCGCCGGCGTCGGCGGAAACAATGCCTTGTCGCTCAACACCAGCGCCGCCCGCTCCAATAAGTAATACGCGAATGTCGCTCCGGCGGCGACCGCCCAGGCGGCCTGTCGGGAGGCGAAACTGTTTCGGCAGCCGAAGGCGAAGGCGAACAGGCTGAAACCGACGACAGCCGTTCCGCTCGCCCATCGCCGGGCCAGTTCGCTGCGCATCCGACGGCAGTCATCGTCGGTCGAAGGGCAAGTCCGCGTTTGCCGCGCCAGGGAGAGTGAGTCGCTGGTCTGCCAGGAAGCGAAGCCGGCCTGTTCGGATTGAATCCATAACCCCGCGTTCAGAGTCAGATGGTCGAACGAGGCGCGCCGGGTCTGCGCGCCCTGCGTCCATTCCCACGTTCCCGATTCCAATTGCAGACGAGGCGAGGGTCCGGCCGTGGTCAGCTGCGCCTGCTTGGCCCAGAAAACATGCCGTTCGTCCGTCTTTTCGATGGCGAAAAACGGCTGCGACAAGGCGCCGTCGCCGCCGACGCCCTGAGCGCTCAGGAAAAATTTGCCATCGAGGTCCACGGTCTGACCGGCGGCAAGAGTGGCGTTGAGCGTTTCCGCAAAGCCGCTTTCCGCCGTGCGAATGGCGCGATCCAGGCTTTGCGGGGCGAGGATATGGGCCAGGCCGAGCACGGCCGTCGCGACAAGAAGCGCCGTCAAACCGATCGGCATAAGCAGCCGACAGGGCGAAATTCCGGCGGCGGCCAGGGCCGGCCATTCGCCGTCGCGGCGCAAGCGGGCGAAGACGAGCAGCCAGGCGGCAAGCTGAGCCAAAGGCAGGGCGACGGCGAGCAGGGGCGGCAACGCATTGGCGGCCAGCGAAAGCGCCTGCCGCCAGCCCAGGTTTGCGGCGAAGAGATTCGCGCCCAGGCGCGGCGTCTGAGCCACGGCGAGGACGGCCAGAATCGCCGCCATGGCGGCGGCGAACTGCCGCGACCAATCGGCAAGCAGGCTGCGGGAAAGGCGGCGCATCATGGCCGCAAGCTAACATGCCGGACGCCGGGGAGGCAATCCCGCCGGCGGCCCGCCATGCCCAAATCTGTAGACAGATGGCGGCGACTCCTTTATAGTGGCGGAAAGAAATGCCGGAAGGTTGGATCGAGGGGCGGTGAGGGTGAGCTGAAATGATCGTGACCCTGCTAGGCGTGCGCGGCTCGCGCCCCGTGTCGAGAATGGACATGCTCCGCTACGGCGGCAACACCACCTCGTTCAAAATCGAGGTGCAGGGCGTGCCGCCCATTTACATCGACGGCGGAACGGGGCTTTACGAGGAAGGCGTGCGGCTGTTGTCGCGCGGCGTACCATCCAAGCTGTGCATTTTCATCACCCATACCCATTGGGACCACATGCTCTCCTTCCCCTTCTTCGCGCCGATGTACGAGGAGGCGTGCGAAGTCTCTTTCTATGCGCCGATCTCCCGCAACCAGCGTTTCGAAACGCTCATCAAAGGCCAGTACAACCCGCGGGCGTTTCCGGTGCCCTACGACCAGCTCAAAGCCCGGCAGACGTTCATCGACGCGCGACCGGGGGATCGCTTCACCATCGGCCGTGTGACGGCTGCCTGTTTCCAGCTCAACCACCCGGGTACGACGATCGGCTGGCGCATGGAGGCCGACGACCAGTCGGTCGTCGTCGTCACCGACAACGCCCCGATCGAGGACAACCGGCTCGGCGAGGGCATGGAAGAGGCGTATCGCGCCGATCCCGAGGGCTTCGAGCGAAAATGGACGGAGGGGCTCATCCGTTTCATGGCCGACGCCGATCTTGTGATCTACGACACGCACTTCACCGACGAGAGCATCAAGGGCAAGCGGCACTGGGGTCACTCCACGCCGACCATGGCCATCGAGCATGCCAAGCGCGCCCGGGCCAAACGGCTCCTGCTGCATCATCATGCCCCGGAAGACACCGACGAAGCCGTGGAGCACAAGGCGGCCGAGGCGTGGCGGTTGGCCAAGGACACCGAACTTGACGTTCAACCCGCCTCGGAGGGGATGACGATATGGCTTTGAGCGTCCTCTTCTACGGCACGCGAGGCCAGATCATGTCGGTTTCCAGCGACCGGCTGATCTACGGCGGCCATACGCCCTGCCTGACGGTGA
Organism: Myxococcales bacterium; assembly: GCA_003598065.1. GTDB lineage: Bacteria > Myxococcota_A > SURF-8 > SURF-8 > SURF-8 > SURF-8. The sequence goes on from QZKR01000046.1 coordinate 50,675, forward strand.
ACGAGGGAGAAGAACGGTTGATCGTCGATGCCGGTTTCGGCATCTCCAATCTGGCCCACGAACTGATGAACGGCAAAAACGGGCCGGCGCGGAACGAATTCCACATTCTCCTGTCGCACTTCCACTGGGACCACATTCAAGGTCTCATGTACTTCAGCCCCATCTACTTCGAACATAATCGGATCAACGTCTATACGCCGTTCGAGGTCGATGTGGTCAAGGAGGTGTTAAACCTTCTTTTGGACGGCTCCTATTCGCCGTTCAACGGTCTGGCGAGCCTGCCCTGCACCTGGAATTTCGTCAAACTGAACGGCTCGAATCGCGTCGGTCCCTTCAACGTGTCTTTCCATCCGACGGCGCACATCGGCGAGTGCTACGCCTATCGCATCACCTCCGACGAGGGACGGGTCGTCTACGTCACCGACCACGACGCGCGGTCTTCGCCGGCGAACGAAAGCCTCGTGGCCTGGGCCAAAGACTGCGACATCCTCATCCACGAAGCGATGTTCACGCCGAGCGAGTACAGCCTGTTCCCGGACCTGGGGCACAGTTCGTTCATCTCGGCGATGGAGAACGCCCAGCGCATCGGCGCCCCCATGACCCTGCTGACGCACCACGCCGCGCGGCGCAACGACTCGGAACTGGCCGAGCACGAGCGCTATCTGGAGAAACTTTTCAACAACCGCGACCGCAAGCTGGCCTTCGCCCGCGAAGGAATCAACTACCGGCTCTGAAGCCGCCCGTCCGCTGCGTTGTCGAGTCGCTATTTCACGACGTTCAGAAGCGTGATGTAGTAGTAGAAGAACGGCGCGCCGAACATCACGGCGTCGATGCGGTCGAGGATGCCGCCGTGCCCGGGGATGAGCCGACCGGAGTCCTTGATGCCGTATGAACGCTTCAGGAGCGACTCGGCAAGGTCGCCCACCTGGCCGATGGCGCTCGTACCCAAGGCGGCCAGGACGATATGGTGCGCCGGCCAGTCGATGGAGAGCATCCAGGCGAAGAGAAACGCGCTGGCGATGCCGAATATAGTTCCGCCCACGGCTCCTTCCCAGGTTTTCTTCGGGCTCACCTTCTCGTAAAGCTTGCGCCGGCCGAAATACTTGCCGCCGAAGTAGCCGCCGGTGTCGGTGAGCCAGACGATGGCCAGCAGCATCGTCACGCATTTCCAGCCATCCGGCAGATGAAGCAGGGCGACGAAGAAAATTATCAGACAGTCAACGTAGACGATGCCCAGCACGGCGCTGCCGATGCGATGAGCTACGGTCTGGATGTCGCCGGTGCGGAAGACGAAAAAGAAAAACATTGCGGTGAAGGCGATCAGCAGCGGGAGGTGGAAGGCGAGCGGTCCCGCGTCGAAGATGATGGCCAGTCCCCAGACGGCGTAAAGCGCCCCGCCCGTCGCCGTCCCCATCCGGCGCACGGCGGCGTCATCGGGAAAGGCCATGGCGAAGTATTCCGTCAGCGCCCAGAGCGCCACAAGCAGGAAGAACACGAAGTTCGCCACCGGACCGGCGTACATCATGAACGGCACGACGATCGGGACCGCCACGACGGCGGTGAGTATGCGTTTCCAAAGCATCAGCGGGCATCCTTTCGCGGGCGGGAAAGCTTTGCGGTCTGGGCCGAGGTTTTGCCGAAACGGCGCTCCCTCGCCTGATAATCGGCGATCGCCGTTTCCAGGTCGGCGCGGGTGAAATCGGGCCAGAACACCGGGGTGAAGTAAAGCTCGGCGTAGGTAAGCTGCCAGGGAAGAAAGCCGGAGATCCGTTGCTCCCCCGAGGTGCGGATCATCAGATCGATGGGCGGAAGATCGGGAACGTAGAGATGCTGCTCGAAAAATTCCGGCGTGACGGCCTCGGGAGCGACCTGGCCGGATGCCGCCTTGCCGGCGATCGCCTGACAGGCATCGACGATTTCCTCTTTGCCGCCGTAAGCGAGGCAAAGATTGAGCGTCATGCCGCGATTGTTCGCCGTTTCGGCGATCAGCGGCAGAAGCTTTTCCCGCACCGAGTCGGGCAGCTTGGCGAGGCGGCCGGAGACGACGAGACGGATGCTGTTTTTCAGGAGCGTCGCCCGTTCCCCGACCAGGAAGCGGCGCAAAAGCCCCATCAGGGCGCGGACTTCGAGCCTGGGGCGCGACCAGTTTTCCTCGGAAAAAGCGTAGAGGGAGAGCGCTTTGACGCCCAGTTCGCGGCAGGCGGTGACGATGCGCCGCACGGTCTCCGCCCCCTTTTCGTGACCGCGAACCCGCTGGAGCTTGCGCTTTTGCGCCCAGCGGCCGTTGCCGTCCATGATGATGGCGATGTGCCGCGGCATCCAGGCGGCGTCGAGAGTCGGCATCCTCCCCTCCGGGGGTTGTTTGGCGCGCACCATAGCACAGGCGCTCCCCGAGCGTCAATTCCACTTAAAAGACTTTGGCCGCTTCCTGCGCGCGCGCGAAAACTATTTCTGCGCTTGCGCTTTTTGCCCGTCGTGGCAGAATCGCCGCAGATCGATTGCTTCTTGAATGGAGGTTCGCCATGCGACTGGTTGAAACCCGTCCTCCGTCGTTTCCCGAAGCGCCGCTTGACGCGCTGCTTTCCTGGAAACCCCGCGAGCGCTGGCAGGTGGTCTGCGGCGACGAGGCGCACTGGCGCGTCGGTGTCTACTCGCCGGGCGAAGCGAGCCGGGCCGATGTGAAAGAGCTGGAAAAGCACGACTGCCCGGAGTTTTTTCTGCTGCTCTCCGGCCGGCTCACGCTCGTGATGTCGGAGAACGGTCGTGTTCGCGACGCGCCGTTGGAGATCGGCAAGCCGATCCTCGTCGCCTCGCCCCATTGCGGTTATTGCCCCGACGGCCCGCATACCGGCGTGGCCCTGGTCATCGAGCGCGATCGATTCGTCACCGAGTACAGGCCGGTGACGGAGTGGTGAGCGAGCCGGGGGCTGCATAAACAGCCGCCTCGTCCTTTCGAGCGGAAACGATTTTTTCCCAGGAGGTTGCTTATGGCGCTCTTTAATGCCCTCTGGCAAGCCGACGCCGATGCCTTTCATCGGCAGTTTGGAGTGGGAGGCGGGCTTGTCGCCGTGGCCGCGCCGGGGCGGGTGAACCTCATCGGCGAGCACACCGACTACCACGACGGCTTCGTTC
>QZKR01000092.1 GCA_003598065.1 Myxococcales bacterium
AGCCGCAGCCGGAGTTGCCGCAAGTGCTCCCAAGAGAGCGGCGGCGAGCGCTGTTTTGCGCATGGTGGTTTAGTCCCCCTGTTGTCCCCTGGGATTGAAGACGCACACGCAACTCGGAAGCGGAAATCCTCACCGCAACTAAAACGCGCGTTGAGAACCGCGACTCTTGCTTGACTAACGACGTTCGGTGCGACGTGATTCGCACGATGTTGGATAGTGAACACTCACGCCGCGACAGACCGACCGCAGCTTTCACGGCTTCGGCTTCGCGGATGAGCACGGACGAAAAAATCTTCTGGCGTCAGTTCGATGTTGTGGGCGCGCGCCCAATCGAGAAGGGGCTGCTGGTGGGTCGAAGGAATGATGCCGCCAGTGCCGCCGTTTTTGGGATTGGCAGGGTTCTTCGGCAGCCGCCATCTGCGGGCGCGGGTGACATGCACACCAGCAGCTTCCGCAGCCTTCTCAGGGCCGCCCAGCTTTTCGATCACCGAGTTGGCGGGCTCAAGGTATTCGGCATCATCGCTCATGCGAGCAATAGTGCGATAATCGCATGGTTTGTCAAGAGCGGTTTACGACGCCGTGTTGATTTCGCACGATGCGATTGCTATTTTGGCCATAGCCCCCTGCTGCACTTTGGTGAATACCTGCCTTCATGCACAGGGAATGGCTCAAGCGGGGTCTGCAGCAACCAGGCAAGTCCAATGCCGGACTTGCCAAAGTGCTCGGCTGTGATCCCTCGATCGTATCGAAAATGGTTACTGGTAAGCGTCAGATTAAGGCCATCGAACTGCCGGTGATCGCCAGTTATTTGGGCGTTCCGGAACCGCGAAGCGTTTACAACGACGACGGGCCACCGCGCCCGGAAGCACACTTGACGACGCTCACCGTCCCGGTGACCAAGATCGCCAGCGGCGGCGTCTGGAGGGAAGTAGGAGCCTTGGCGGTGCACGACCGAGCCATGATCCCATCCGTCCCAAACCCAAAGCTGGCCGGCCTCAAGCAGTATGCCGTCCGCGTCGAGGGCTCCGACACCAACCGGATTTTCCTTGAGGGTGACTACGCCATCTTCGTTCCTTTCGCCGCCGTGCGCGAATCTCCCCGCGATGGTGATCTCGTCGAGGTGGAGCGGCGTCGGGGGCAGTTGAAAGAGACGACCATCCGTCGCGTGCGGATCATCGGCCAGGAAATGCAACTCTGGCCCGAGAGCAATGCCCCTGAATGGCAGCGCCCCGACACCTTCAAGCAGGGCAAGGCGGACACGGAAATCGTCGGCCTCTACGTCGGTCTGTTCCGCCCCAGCGATATCTAAAAGAGCCTAGATCAGACCCCGCCATAGACCTTTTGAACTGTGCATTTCTGCCGCAGGCGGCATGCTTTTGATCGGCGTCGTGCGATTTCCGCACTTTTCCTGTTGACACGTTCGTGCGATTTTCGCATCATCCAGTCATGACGCAACACCCGAAGCACCGCTCGCAGAACGCGGCTTTAGCGGTAGGTGCTGAAGGGAGGCGGGGGCCTCGCCCGGACTTTTGGCAAAGAGGGTCTGAGTCCGGGCGAGGCAAGACGGGGGTGCACTGAGCTTACAGCTTTAGCACGCCTCTACAACGCGAATTTGACGGGATGGTTTCCATGGCGATGCCGATGAGCGAGGTCCACGAGATCAACGAGCGCAAATTGATCGCCCTGTTCACGGCCATGCATGCCGCTTCGGATCATGAGACGACCGTCCACGGACGTGTCCTCGCCAACCTCGCCTACTGGCGTTCTCTTTCAAGACTGGATCGTTCGCTCTTGTTCGAATTGATGCGAGATCAAGTTCCTCCGCCCGTTCAAAGACCAAAGGCTCCCGGCCACGCAGACGGGCTGAAGCGTGAAGGATCGGCTGATCATAGGAGCATCTAACTCTGAAGGGTTTAGCCGGACTTCACGAAATTTATCACGCAGACGGCAGTCAATTGGAAGCGTCGAGAAAGTCACCCGGATGGGGTGCGGAGGCAGGGATGTGCAAGAGCCGAATGCCGATGTGGGTTGGCGTCACGTACCTGATCTATTGCGCGATGATCCTCATAGTTCTGATCGGTGGCTCCGGCTACGCCGTCTTCGTTCTCGGCCATAGCGGATGGTGGATACTCGCAGCCTTCGGAATTGCGTGCTGCTCATACCGTCCCGGACGATGGGCCGAGCTTGTAACAGGGGACACTGGATACCGAGGCGTCGATGGATTTCGACAGCATGGTGACCGCACCGACGCCAGCGAGGGCACGCCATCTGCGTGAACCATCATGGAAGACATGACGACTAAAGCCATTCTGATGACTGTCGCCTCTTCTCTTCTCGTTGTTCTGCTTGCTGCTGTTTGGGCTAATGGAGGGTTGTTCTGATGGAAACTGCAGTCGATCCATTCGTGTGGTGGCGCGCTGCCATCGCCGGCAAGCCGGGACCGATCCACGCCGACAAGCCCGAGTGCGGCTTCTTCAAGATGCGTGACGGCAAGGACGGACCTTGGCAGCCGGTGGCAATCTGGATTGCCGACGGCAAGATGATCTGCCGCGTCGGCAGCAAGGTGCGCGATGCGCAAGCGGTGTGGACCTACTGCGCCAAGAACCCGATCCCCAAGGAGGCGGCGAAGATCGCCTTCGACACGGGCAGCTTCCCGGGCGACGCGCCAGAAACACCCGCCATTGGCGACAACAGCGGTGACCTATCCCTTGCCGAGCAGATCAAGGAATACGCCGCCATGGCGCTTTCCTGGCTGCGCAAGACGGGCGTCAAGGACGGTACGAGCAAAGACGTCGCGGCGAACTACCGGGCGAAGCTTCTCGAGTTCCGCAAGCAGGCTGATGCCGAGCGCGAGATTGAGAAGCGCCCTCACCTTGAAGCCTCTCGCGCCGTCGACGCCAAGTTCAAGCCGCTGATCGAAGAGGCTGACGCTGCCGCCAACGAACTGCGTGACGCGCTCACCGTCTACATGCGCGAGGAAGAGCGCAAGGAGCGTGAAGCCCGCGAGAAGGCGTGGCGGGAAGAACAAGAGCGCATTGCTGCCGAGCGCAAGCGCATCGAGGACGAACGCTCCAAGCAGATGGCCGACGACCCCATCGCTGCTCTGACATCGGAAGAGCCTGAACTGCCCATGGCGCCGCCTCCGCCGGAGCCCGTCAAGGTTCAGGCAGGTGGCCAGCGCGGGCGCAAGACCGGACTGCGCACCGTCACGAAATACGCCGTCACGGATTACGAGGCGGCCCTTGCGCACTGCAAGGATCATCCAACCGTGCGCGAGGCAGTTGAGAAGGTCTGCTGCGCTCAGGCCAAGGCCGGCGCGGCGGTTCCTGGCGTCAGTAAGACGGAAGAGAAAGTAGCGGCTTAGATATGACCGACATCCCCAAAGCAACGGCGATCGCGCCGACCCTTTCCGCAGGCGGGCGCGCGCTCGCCATCGTTCCGCAGTCGTTCGATGACTGCTACCGCATGGGGAAGCTGCTGGCGATCTCCGGTCTTGTTCCGAACGACTACAAGAACAACCCGGAAGGCTGCACCGTCGCGATCATGCAGGGACTCGAGCTTGGCCTGTCTCCGATGGCCGCCCTGCAATCCATCGCCGTCATTAATGGCCGCCCGTCAATCTGGGGTGACGGCGCCCTGGCTGTCGTGCGCGCCAGCGGCCTCCTTGAGTACATCAAGGAATGGACCGACGGGACGACCGCCTATTGCGAGGTAAAGCGCGCAGGCGAGCCTGAGCCGATCGTGCGGACGTTCTCAGACGATGACGCAAAGGCCGCCGGCCTACTGACCAAGAAGGGGCCTTGGCAGGAGTACCGACCGCGCATGCGTCAGATGCGCGCTCGGTCATGGGCTCTACGTGACGGCTTTGCCGACGTGCTCAAGGGCCTGCACATCGCCGAAGAGGCTCAAGACATACCGATGCGCGATGTCACTCCGCAGTCTACGCGCGCCGCTTTGCCTGAAATACCGGACATCCCCGACGTGCCTGATATTTCAACCACGGATGAGGCGGAGCCCGTCGATCTGATTGCCGACGAAGACGGCTTCCTTGTCGCCTTCGAGGAACAGATGCGCGAGGCCGGAGGCGACGTCGTGCTCATTCAAGAAATCTGGGACAGCAACGAGCACATGCTGGAGCGTCTGAGTGCGGGCGGGCAACGGCGCATGCTCACTCTCAAGCCAATGAGCAAGGCCGCAGAATGAAAACCATCGTCCTGCGCTCAGCACTGATCGTGATGACGCCGATTATCCTGACGGTGGCGTTCGTCGGCACTCTCATTCGTGGCATCAGAGACGCCTTTGTTTATGCGTGGCTCGAAGTCCGCATAGAACTCAGTTCGTTCGCTGATGCGTGGAACTTTCTGGATGAACGCAGGGAAAGGGAGAATGCTGAATGAGCCTCTCTCAACGCGCCACGGCGAGCCTCGTGAAGTCTATGCCGACCAACGTCTCCGACCGCGATATCCTGCGTGAGAAATGGCGTCTTGCCGCTGTTGCCTTTGAGAAGGCCGATGACCTTGCGCAGCGCGCAAAGGAGGACAAGGCGATCTTCTTCGATGCCCTGGTTGAGACACTGATGGATCAGGCTGAGAAGCGCGGCGACAAGCTCCCCCAGGGCAAGGCGGAGCGCATGGCGCGGACATCACCGGCATACAAGGCTGAGGTCGACAAGGCGTTCGACTTGCGCCTCACCGCGCGTCTGCTCGCCATCGAGGAGAAGAACGCCGACCGGGAATTTTGGCAGCAGATCTCGCTTGAAAGCCAACAACGGGCCGAGATGAGGATGTCGCGGTGAAAAGGCGGGGCAACATTACGGGACAGAGGTTTGGCAATCTAACTGCCATCCGCCGTGTTCGCGTCCAAACCAAAAATGCAGTGTGGCTATGCAAGTGCGATTGCGGGGCCACAAAAGAGGTATTTGCTAACAACCTTCTAATGGGGCGGACGAAATCTTGCGGCTGCGTGTTGGGCGACAGGATAGCGCAGGCTGTAACGACGCACGGGCTCAGTCAAACCGCAGAATGGAATGTGTGGTCGAAGATGCGCGCCCGCTGCGAAAAGCCGACTATCAAGGAATACAAATACTATGGAGCGCGGGGCATCACGGTCTGCGATCGGTGGCAAGAGTTTGAGAATTTCTACGCCGACATGGGGCCTCGCCCATCGTCGAAACATTGGATAGAGCGCGAAGACACGAACGGTGATTATGGGCCGGGCAATTGCCGTTGGGCGACTGCAAAGGAACAACAGAATAACCGCAGAAATAATCGCTTCATCGAGCACGCTGGCTTGCGCTTGACTGTCGCTCAATGGGCGGAACGCACCGGGGTCAGCGCTGGCATGGTCTATTCCAGGCTATCCAAGGGATGGCCGTCTCAAAAGGCGCTGACAGCTCCGCCAGGAGCACGCCTTAAAGCGATACGCAAAGAAATGCAGATGTCGAGGTGAGCCATGTCCGACCCCCGCGACAAGATCACCGTAGAGCCAATACCTGGAAGAGTGGTGATCGCTCTATGTGGTCCTAGTGCTGATCTATCAGTCTCAGAAGCAAGGTTGTTTGCAGCAAGAGTTTGGGAAGCTGCAGATGATGCAGAAGAGATTGGAGCGTTGGAACAGATGAGTTGAGGAGCCGAACATGATCCCCGTCGATCGCCCTCGCATCCACATCACCGCTCACCTCAAGTGCTTCGGCTTCATCGCCGCTGAAATCCAAGGCTACGCGTACTCACTGGAGGATAGGCCTCTCCTCGACGTGGTGACGTTCCAGCCCGATGACGGAGATGAGATCGAGATGGCCGGTCCCTACGGGACGCCGGTCGAGGATGCGATCAGGAATGCACTGAAGCTGGAAGCCGAATCCAACACCAACCGTTCCCGTCTGGAAGAAGCTTTCAACGAGTTCATGGAAGGCAAAAGAGAAGCAGCACTGGAGAACGTGTATCGGCTGAGAAGTGAAGCAGCGGAGTGAGCACTAATGTCTGAGGGACGGGATGAAGAGTTGACGGCTCGAAGCTCGGCTTCTTCGCCTGCGCTGCGCGCGCAAGGGATGAAGATGCGCCACTGTTTCTATTGCGGCGACGAGTTGGGCGTCTATGCCGACCATGACCCACTCGACACTTGCGGCAAGGCCGCGTGCAACCGAGCCGCAAGCGACGCCGCGCAAGAAGAGCGCGAGGAAGCGCACGAGCGTCTCGATCGCGACATGGGGTGGGGGCGGTGATGTCAGAAACGCTTCAAGAGCGAATAGACCGTGTTGAGCGGGAACTACGCGAGAGTTTCGACCAGCAAGCGATGGAGAAATCTAGATCGCGCGAAGCCCCCACACCCGAAGCTCCAGAAAGCAAGGAGGGGGAGTGATGGAATCTGAACTCACCAAAGCGATGCTTGCCCAGATCGAGCGCAACGACATCGTTGTTCAGCTAGCCAAGATCATCGATCCGGGTCCATTCGCTGATTGGTGGAAGGATTGCTTCGGCAAGGAAAAGCACGAGCCTGATGCCCGTGCCCGCTACTACCAATCGGTAGCGCTCAACAAAGCGCAAGAAATACTGAAGTTGCTCGCCAATACGCACGACTGGCAGAAGCAGGCTGCGCAAGCAGAGGTGGACGCATGGCGCGACATGGGCGTGCCTATCGACGACCCGCAATTGCGTTCCATCGTAGACCGCAAGTTCAACGCATCGCATGCCTATGCGATAGCCGAGCCCCTTGGCGAAGGCGTCAACATCATATCCAAACCCCAGTCCGACACTCCTGAGAGGAAGAGATGAGCCTAAGCACGAAATACGCGGTCATTGGTGCTTTGATCGGCGTGTGGGTCGGCATCGTCGCCTACGAAATCCGGCACGGCGGAATCTTTGCAGCGTTCTTCCGCGGCCTACTTGGAAAGTAAAGCCATGACAGCACAGGGACAGAGCGGGGAAGGCAGTCCGTCGGATCGTTTGCGCAGCGCGCCCATCGGGACCCGCGCGCCGTCTTTCATCGGCGGCTGGTGGACGAAGACTGAATACGGCTGGAAATCGAACGGTGGCAGCACCTTCCCGCGTCCCGGAGGCGATTGGACGGGAGAATTAATCGCCCCTCCCACACCACCACAGAGGTGGGGGAGTAAGTGAGCGACGCAGCGAGGCGCCTCGCGCTCGACATTGCCGATCTGGTTGGCGCGTCGGGCCTTAGTCATTCCGACAAACAACTGGCGCTGATCGCCGTAATAGCGGGGCTAGGTAATCCATGACCGATCTCATACGAGACGATGACTTGGTGAAGCGGCTGGACATCATGGACAGCGAAGGCGGTCTCGGTCACGAAAACCATAAGGTGATCCGTGCCGCCGCCCGTCGTCTCGTCGCTCTGGAAGCAGAGAAGGCGAGGTTTAAAGCGCTTTACCTTTCCGCGTTCGACGAGCTTGAACGTCGCATAAGAGACGAGAGGGAGGCGTGTGCTGTTGTGGCTGAGCGCTGCCATGGAGACTTCTGGCGCGACACACCCGGTCGCACAGAAAGCCTAACCCGGCAGGGGATCGCCGCCGCCATCCGTTCCCGCAGAAACGATCCCGTAGCTCAATTGGTAGAGCCACCTGCTCATAACGGGTTGGTTGTCGGTTCGAGCCCGGCCGGGATTACCAATTCCTCAGATGTTGAGGTGATCGCATCGGAAGCCCGATTCCTCATCGACCGCCTACGCGAACTCGACTGGAGCGATCTTGACGTAACCTTCCGCGACTTCTGCGGTCATGTCGAGCCGTCAATCTCTCGGCTCAAAGGCGCTCTCGACCGCCGTAGCACCAGAGAACAGGTGTCTGACTCATCGACGGCTTGCAGCACGGCTGCTGCGCCTATCTCGCAAGAGCAGGGCGAGATAGCCGCTACGCGGCTGAGTGAAGGAGAATTGGCGGCTCTGGACAGGCTGCGGCTGGCAGCCCGCGTCCTGCTGCAAAACTCAGAAGGGTGCGCGCTCGAACATTACGGGCACGACTACGGACTGCTCGGCATGCCGGGGTGGCTAGCCGACTGTGAGCGCGACATCAAGCAAGCGGAGGCCGTTCTCTCCCACTTGCGCGCGCAGCGCAGTCCGAGCGCCGTAAGCGAGGACGTAAACCCTAATGTCTCGATAGCGCCTGAGGCGCTGAGTGAAGGAGAGAAGCCATGACCGCCGCCGAGGTTGGCAATGTGGTTTTGCACGAAATCGCTCGCCAATTAGGCGGGCACGCAAGCCGCAATTTTATCGCGCTGGACGAAGGCGGGATCGAGCTGGACGAACACGCCATTGGCGAAGCCGTCCTCACCCACCTCCGCGCACAGCGCAAGGCGAGCGACGTGGACGAAGGCTTGGCCGAAGTCGCGTCGCGGATCGAAAACTACTTCCTGCTGGCGTCCTGCGGCAGGCGTGATGGCAAGTCGCCGCTTGAGCTTGTCTACGATGAACTCGTCACACTCGCAGCCACTGGGGCACCCCCACAGACGTGTGCAGCAGGGAGTGTTCCTGAGCTGCTTCGGGAACTGATGGATGCCACCAACCGCCTCGCATTCTTCGGTGCCAGCGTCGATGCTTCGGACGGCAACGGGTACAACGTAAAGCCGATCTGGCGAGCGATGCTGCGAGCGTTTGCACGCGAACGTGGCATTGAACTCGACGGCAAGGAGAAGGCCGCCTCCCCCTCACCCCCGGTGATAGAGAGTGGAAAGGGTGGGCTGACATACCAGCACTATCGCACGCCCGATGAAGTCGCGCGTCGATGGAAGCACGCTCTTGATCTGCATCGGGAGCACGTTGAGCACCTTTTCGCCGAGTACGACAAGGGAATCATCAGTCTGGATCAAGTAAAGCACAGGGCGATGATGCTGGTATCTCCTATCAGCGATCAGGACTTGCGGTTGGCAACTGATGAAGCAGTAGGAATTGCAGAAGAACTACACCGTGAGAGTCAGACTGTAGGGGGTGAGAAAACCGATGTCTAAGCCCTCCCTCATCGAGCAGCGCCAAGGCGTAGAGGCTCTGATCAACTGCGCAATCTCCGATGAGCAGCCGTCTCCGTATGACGTGGCCGCAGCAAAGCAGGCGCGGATGAGATACGGCAGCGTGTGCAGCGGCATCGAAGCGGCCTCGGTTGCGTGGGAGCCATTGGGCTGGAGGCCCGCATGGTTCGCCGAGATCGAACCGTTCCCGTCTGCTGTGCTCGCTCATCGCTACCCGACTGTTCCGAACCTGGGCGACATGACCTTGCTGCCGGAGCGCGTTGCCTCAGGCGAGATCGAGGCGCCCGACGTGCTTGTCGGCGGCACGCCATGCCAGGGCTTCAGCGTCGCCGGTCTGCGCCTGTCGTTGCGTGACGAGCGTTCCAACCTCGCTTTCAGCTTCGTCAGGATCGCCGATGCAATCGACGCTGTTCGACTTCGTGATGGACGACCTGCTGCATGGATCACCTGGGAAAACGTCCCCGGCGTGTTCATCCACGACGACAACCCCTTCGGCTGCTTCCTGGGCGCACTGGTCGGCAGCGATGCCGCCCTCGTTCCGCCAAAGGGGCGGGGATGGCCTGACGCGGGTGTGGCTCATGGACCCCGCCGCTGCGCCGCATGGCGCTGCCTGGACGCCCAGCACTTCCGCTTGGCCCAACGACGGAAGCGGCTCTTCGTCGTCGCTCGCGGATATTTTGGAGGGGCCGGAGAGTGGGACGGACCTGACGCGCTACTTCCTGTCATCGAAGGCATGCGCTGGCATCCTGCGCCGCGCCGAGAAGCGTGGGAAGACGTTACCGGTACCCTTAATGCGCGCACTCGCGGCGGTGGCGGGCTTGGAACAGACTTCGACTGCGGGGGGGTATCACCGTCGCTCAGAGCCCAGCCGAACCACAGTCACAGAGAGACGGACCCGATCGCCCTCTGTCTCAACGCGAAGGGGGGGGGTAGGCAGAATGGACGGTGAGAGCGAGACGCTGATCGCATTCGACACGACGCAGATCACGTCGAAGGAAAACCGTTGCCAGCCGCGAGCGGGTGCCCCGTGTCACCCGCTCGCGGCTGGAGCTCATGCGCCGGCGATAGCCTTTCACGCGAGGCAAGACCCCGACAGCGGCGAGGTTACGCATCCCCTGGATACCGATGCTGAACGCATCGGTATCCAGCAGGAATGGGCCGTGCGCCGCATCACGCCGACGGAGGCAGAGCGCCTGCAAGGCTTCCCCGATGGATGGACGCTCGTTCCGATCCGACGCAAGCCGGCGAAGGACGGGCCTCGATACAAGGCCATCGGGAATTCTATGGCGACGACGGTCATGCGCGCCATCGGCGAGGGCATCGATGCTGTCGAGCGCCGCAGACAGCAGGAGGCCGCCTTCGGGCGTCAGCAATGAAGGGGATGACACGTGAGTGAACATTCCGTCGCTGAGCGACGCGCCCAACTCCACGCGCTTCTTAAGCGCATTGAAGCCTGGACGCCGCAAGACTGGCCGTTCGGCGATAGCAATTATGCACTCGAAGATGACGTAATGGCGGCGACGCTCGTGCACTGCAAGGAGCAAAGCTTCCGTGGCTTCAAGATGTACTGGGTCGGCGAGGGGACGACAAACAGTCTTTCTCTCTCAACGAGATTTGAGGGCGTTGTTGCGCTCCTGAATGAAAGGCTCCCTGGCGAACCCGTATCCCTGAGGCGCGGCCCCAGCGGGATATGGGAGGCGACGGTGTGCTCCGAAACAGCCGAGCACGCCTCGCCCCACTTAGCCCTCCTGGCGGCAATCATGAAGGCGCTGATCGTGGAGGCTGGCCGTGGCTGACCTCCCCAGCCCCTACTCCGTCACGCCTAGGAAGCCTTTGACGGACCGACAGCGCTTGGAGCTTTTCTTGTCCGAGAAGGGTCGATGCTGCATCTGCGGCCTCCCCATTCGAGCGGCGAGCGAAGCGTGGGATGAGCACATCCTGCCTCTCGCCGATAACGGCTCGAACGAAATCGTGAACCGCGGGGTCGCGCACGAAAAATGCGCCCGCTCCAAATCGGCCAAGGAGGCCAAGGAGCGGGCGCACCTGAGGAGGGCGGCGGAGAAACATTTCGGCGCCAAGCGCCCCAAGAAGATCATGCCAGGCTCGAGACGCCATCACCTGAAGAAAAAGCTCGACGGCTCTGTCGTGCGACGCTGGGGACCGGAGGAAGACGATGGCTGATCTTTTCAAAGTGATGCTTCGCGCCTCCGACCTTTCCCAGCGCACAGGGCTATCTGAACGCTTCTTCCAGAAGCTTGCCAAAAGCGGCAAGATAGACTGGGCGCGCCAGCCAGGCGGTGATCATTCTGCGGTGCTGTTCGAGGAGGATGGCTTCCTTGCTTGGTGGGAGGCCGGTCGCAAGAAGGCTCAGACATGGCAACGATCTACTGGCGCAACGGGTGGGCGTGGGCGCGCGCGCAAGTCAAGGGCGAGCCAATCCGCGAGCCCCTTGGCACTCGTAATAAAGGAGAGGCTCAAGAGCGTTTCCAGCAGTTCCTCGCGCGCATAGAGGCCGACAAGAACTCCAAGTGGGTGAAGCGCGAGACGACATTCGACGCTGCCGCCCGCGTGTTCATGGATGAGCACCTGCCGACGCTTAAGAAATCTTCGCATTCCCGCTATCTGCAGAGCCTCGGCAAGCTGACACCCCATTTTGAAGCGCTGACGTTGCAGCGGATATCACGAGCAGACCTGACCAAGTACGTCGCCTCCGAGCGGCGGCGGGGCGTGTCCGATAGCACCATCCGCCGCGACCTAGCGTGCCTATCCAGCCTCTTCACCGTCGCCGCCGATTACGAGCTCTGCGACGCCAACCCGGTGCTGTCGTTCCTGCACGCAAAGAAGAAGGCAAAGCAGCTCAACGAGGCCGACTTCCGCACCCGCTACCTGAGCCACCTAGAGGAGCTGGCTTTGCTCAGACAGGCTCGCAGTGAAGCCGACGCGATGAAGCACGGCTCCCCGCGCTGGCATGAGAAGTTCATGATCCTCTGCGCCTTCGCGCTCTACATCGATACGGGTCTGCGCGCCCAGGAGCTGCTGCTGGCCGAGCGCTCATGGCTCAACTACGACGGGCCGGAGATCATCGTTCCCGGTTCCGTCGCCAAGAACGGCAAGGAGAGGCGCGTGCCCCTCACCGATCGCGCGCTGGCCATTCTCCAGCAGATCCCCGAGCACAAGCCGAAGACCGGCAAGCCGTCGCCTTACATCCTATGGCGCTGCTCGACCGGCAAGCGGTTCAAGGACCTCAACAAGACGCTGCAGCGCATCGCCGGAAAGGTCGGCATCAAGGACATCACCATCCACGACCTGCGCCGCACCTGCGGTTGCCGCCTGTTGCAGGACCGCCGGATGGCCATGGTGCAGGTGTCGCAATGGCTCGGTCATGCGAGCACCGACATCACCGAGAAGCGCTACGCCTTCCTCAAGGTTGAGAACCTGCAGGAGGCCCTTGGGCGGAAGCTTAATCCTGAGGTCAAGTTGCAGGTGGGATCATTCTTCGACAAGCCCCAGAAGTTGCTGGAACAGGGAGGCAGCGGTGCATAGGAAAGATCGCGAGAGTTTTGAAGAGCGTCTGGAGCGTCGGGCAGCAAATTGGCGCCGCCGGCCAGAGCCAACAGATGATTACGTCTACTTCCTTAGATGTGGAGACTTCGTCAAGATTGGCCGGTCCCGCGATCCAAAGAAGCGTCTCGCGAACCTGTCAACAATGGTGCCCTACCAATGCGAACTCTTACTGGTCATCAGTGGGCCGCCGAGTCTCGAGGGAGCGATGCACCGCTACTTTCACGATTGCCGGGAACGATACGAGTGGTTCGCGCTCAACGAGAAGATGACAATCTTTATTGCAAAGCAAAAAGAGCGCTGTTTGGCGGCTAGGTTCCTTGTTCCAGGCGCCGACGTGCGCACAAGGGCGGGCACATTGAGGTCCATGGCCGACAAGCAGAGGTTCAAGAAAACAACGACAAAACAACAAGTTACGATGGAGTGAAAGATTTGTCGTCTCTAGGTCTCATAATCCTTAGGTCGGCGGTTCGAGTCCGCCTCCCGCTACCAGATTTTCTCTATATATTCTGGGCTTATGCGTCGGCGCTCGGGTTCCCATGACGCAGTACGTTGGGCGAACGAATCGACAAAACCGAACAGGCCGCCGCACAAATGTGGGCACACGCGGTTGCCGTTACGTTCCCTCATACCCATCCAGTACGTCGGATATCTCTTGAAGCTCTTTCTCTTCCTCAGATCCTTCCAGGCATCCAACAAGAGCGTCAGCACGTTTCTTCAGGAGGGAGATCGCAGGCTCTGCCTTGATTCGCTCTGCTTTAGCAGCTCGAGCGACATCCTCGATGGTGAAGAGCTTCATGGGGTCGCGGGCTATGCCCATCCGGGCCTCCTTATTTGCCCCGGCCGCAATGAGCCGGTCTACGATTTCACTTCTCAGCGGGTCGTCGCCAAGCTTGAGGTTGAGAAGGTCGTCAATCTCTGTGATCGAAAGACGCGCGTAGCGTTCGCGCACCCGTTCGTCGCGACGTTCGGCAAGCGTCATTTGTGCGTACCCGCGGATTTCGTCTGCCCCGTGTTGGCACATGGTCGGCTCCAATTCTTCACTTAGTTTCTAGTATGATGGTGACGCCGCGGTGATCGTGCGGGTCGCCGTACTCGTAATTCTGACAACCAAGCTCAAGGCGTCCGCCGTTCCTGATCGCTTCGGCCAAGTCATCGTCAGTCACGTCGTGCTCGTAGAGGGCGGCGTGCCAGCTACAGCTTCCGCAATACCCCTCGCCATCCCAACGGCGCTCAAGTTCAGCGCGAGCCTTCGCGATGGTTTCGGGCGCTATCGGTGTCGGCTCGCTCATCGTTGCTCCTATTGCTCTTCCGAATTGCGTGGCCCGTACTTCTGCCACAGGTCTTTCGTGGTCATGCCTGCCGGCAGCTTCTCAGCGACGGCCGCCCACGTCTTCAGCTAACGCCAGCATTTCGGCATGCGCGGCTTTTTCCACGGTCGGAGCGGAGCGCCCCAGATCATACGCGCGCACCAGCCCGATTGGCCGCAACTCAGCTTTAGTGTTTCGCGACAACACCCGGCGCCGCTGCTCCGCGTCATAGGTGACGCCGATCTTGTGGAAACCGTCTACGCGGGACACGACATAGACGGTGTGCATTGACTGGCCTCTCATTTGCGACGCTCCCTTTTCTCAAGGAACTCCCGCAAAGCGGCCTCATGAACAGCGGTCTTAGACGGCGGCACGTCTTGCGCCGCGATCCACTTTTCAAGCCGTCGCAGCAGCTCGGGGTCCAGCGCGAGGCTGGTCATCTTTTTGAGTCGTGCCATTGTGGTCATGGGGTGACACAATACAGACTTCTGCACAAGTGTCAAGACACGTCAATAAACGTACTTGCACGAATGCAAGTGCTATGTTAGGTTCTGCATCGTGAGCTTATGACGCCGACGCTGAGGCGCGAGCCTGGGCAGAGAGGTCCGCAAGGAAACCGACTGCACGAATGCCGCCATATCTCCCTAGAGGTCGGATCATGGGGAGAGCATCGAACCCGTAGGTGCAATGACGAGGGCGAACGTCGGCCTCCAGAGGTACGGGGGTAACAGACTGATAGAGGGCTAGACCGCGAGGCGCGGCCCTGATCAGCCGGAGACGTGACAGGGCGGAGAGACGCTCACCTGAATTCGTTCAAATGAGGCCCGAGCATGGCGCACGCAAGCTACGTCAGCACAGACTACCGCCACGACATACCGTTCAAAGGCAACGGACGGGTCTACGGCGCCACGCCGGACGGCTGGCGCTCGCCCGTCAACCTCTTGCCGGAGCACGGGCACGTCAAATGCCTGCTCGCCAATGGCGCCATCGTGAAGGGCTGGGCCACACAGAACGGGACGCGTCGCGAGTTTTGGTTCTGGACCTTCAATAAGAAACCGGGCGCCGGCCACGCACGCATCGCGCCCATAGGCTGGAAGCCACTTATCTGAAACGCAGAAAAGGCCCGGGCACATGGCTTACGACGTGATGAAAGATGTTGTGATCAAGGCGGCAATCCGTGACCGGATGATCAACGATATGTGCCAAGCGTTGACCGACATTGCCGGCTGGACGAAGTACGCGAAAGAGCACGAACTCAGCCGCGGGGCGAAGGGCGCCGAGGAACACGCCAATCAGGCGCTCAAGCGCTTCCGTGACGCCTGGAAACAACTCTGAGGAAAAGGCCGGAGACATGGGCGAGGGATTGAAACGAGTAGCGAAGCAGTGTGGCGGCCTAATCGCGACAGACGGCAAGACAACTGTGCGCTACGCAGCCTGCGCTTGTGCTCACGATGATGCCCTCGGCTGCGCGCATGCGCGCCATGGCGATACGGACGAGCCGTGTGAGTGCCAATGCCACGACGAATATGATGAGGGATGACCATGAGGCGCACTTGGAAACCTTGGAAGCGGTGGCAGGTCTACCGGACACACAGCGGAAAGCTTGTGCAATGCGGGCAGGTTGCAGCCGTCAACCATCCGCTAGCTCTCCGGAAGGCGCGGGAGAAGTGGTCCGTTTACGCGAACACTCTTTGCGTGAAGCCGATACAGGAATCCCAACATGGCGAAGTATGATCCGGAAATGCATGATGTCTGCGAATGCGGCGACTATCGGTTCCAGCATCGGCGGGGCACGGGGGCGTGCATCTTCAACAAGGATGACCCGGTTGCGCCAGGATTGGGCCATGTAGGAGCCCATGACTGCTACGAATTCAGGCTCGCAATACCGCACACTGAGGCTATGAAAGAGCGCGAGTGAAGGAAATAGCCGCTTCCGTGAAAAACAATTACAGCGCATGAAAAACAATTACGCCGAGAGGGTTAGGGGCAATGACATTCACAACTGAGAACGCAGCTAAAGACTTCTCCCACAGTGAGCAAACTATGATCCCTGCTCTGCGCGGTCGGCTTCGCGTGGTTCGCCGCAACGTCACGCTATGGGACCGCAAGACCGGTGAGCCGAGCACGGCGCTGCGGTATGCTGTCGTGATGAAGTGATGTCCGCCATGGCTTACGACGTGATGAACGACATCGTGGTCAAGCAGGGCATCCGGTCCTCAATGATCGAGGACATGCGGAGCGCTCTGGAGGAACTGGCCAACTGGCGCAAGGTTGCCAAGCAACAAGGCTTCAGCCAAGGCGCGAAGGGTGCTGAGGAACGTGCGCAACGTGCGCTGAAACGCTTCCGCGAGACGTGGAAGAAGCTCTGAGATAAAGGCCCGACCTATGGCGCTCAAAGACCTGATCATCAAAGGCGAGGAAGGCAAGCTATTCGCGGCCCTCTTGCGCCTGCGCAAAGCTGGCTGGTCGGTCGCCCCGGGCGACAAGCCGGGGCTTACCTACGTCGGCGGCCGGCAGCTAACGGTGCCGCAGATTTACAACCTCGTCGCCAACCTCAAATAAAGGCCGGAACCATGATCAAACTCGATAGCGACGTTCTCAAGCGCGTCATCGACAAACGGGAGAAGGCGCTGGCGTCGGCGGTTGCCGACATCGTGCATCCCGACGAGGGCGAGCGGCGTACCCTGCCGCCCGGCTACATCGCCCACAGCGTTGCCGACTTGCGGGCGTTGCACGACGCGCTCCAGATGGCGCTCTACAAGGAGCGGGCCGCGCGCGAAGACAGCGAAGCCGCTTAGATCACGAAAGGCCCGAGGCATGAAACTTCCGCCGCATGATCCAGATGGACAATGCCCGAAGTGCAAAGGCGAAGCTGCGCGCACTATCTACGAGCCGAGGATCGAAGACGATCCGTGCTGGTATGATCGGAAGTACAACCCACCCGGCAAGTGGCCGGAGCATGAGTTCCTGCGCCGCAAATGTGAGCGCTGCGGCTATGACTGGCCTGAGGCGTGCGCCGACACGAAAAAGACGGAAGCTGCTTAGAGAACGAAAGGCCCAAAAACAAAAACACCCCCACCACTGATGGCGGGGGAATGGTTTATAGTATTGGATCACGCAGACGGATTTAGGCTCGCGAACGTTGGAGAAAGTCAACATGGCCGAAGAGGAAGGGCCTATGAAGATTGAGGGGGCAACCTTCATCTGCGAGGTACCAGCCGAACTCGGAGCCGTGACAGAGCTCGAGGTCAAGAACGGCAAGGTGGTGGCGGAAACCGAAAGCGGCGTTCAGATGATCGTGCCTACGGCAAAGCGCTAGAGTGACCGCACCGTAATCACAACGTCAGCTTGAACCAAACTGCTTCGGCTATTCGCTGCGCGAATGAAAGGGGAAGGAAGATGGCAATCAACACGAGCGCCGCAGAAATCGCAGCAAAGTGGGTCACTCCCGACAAGGTGGAGGGCCTCGAACTCGATATTGTGCGACTCGTGATCGACCACTCTGAGCAAGTTCGAACCGCATCCCTTACCAAGATGGCCATAGAGGTTGAGAAAATGCTGTGCGGGCTTCTCAACAAAGATTGGAGCCCGAGTGGAATGAGCATTGAGACGCTGGTCGAAGACTTGCGCGCACGCCACGCCCTTCAGTCTCGATAGAGTGAGGACAAGGAAGATGAAACTACCCGCTCCTATTTACGGACTCCCGCGCCGCGACTGGCCCAAGAACGTGGCAGATGCGCCGAATGAGTTGATAGCGCTTGTCGCGGACGCCATGGTCGATTTCGGCCCAGACGCACATAGCGATGGAGCCGATGTGATCGCAGCTCTTGTCATGCAATGGGTACGCGAAGAGTATCTTTCGGCTGCCTACGACAGAGAGTTTTAGCGCGTGCAGCGCAGGGGTGAGGCTCGTTAGGCGGGCCCGTCACCCCATAAAGAACTTCATCGACCCCACTACCAGCACCGCAAACGCCAGCCCTACTATCACCCTGTCGATCACCTTTACCCGTGCACCGTACCGCTTTTCCAAACGGCGAAGACAATTGCCGACAGGGCTGACAGTAGCCCGCCTATGGCCCACATGCCGACCCTGATGATGAGCGCCATGCGGTCGGCTCGCATCTCGTCCATCTCGTGCTCTATGGTGCGTCTCTCTTCCCGCGCCTTCTCCAACTCCCGCGCGATCCAGTCGAAGTCGTCTTGCAGATTCTTCGAGACTGCCTCTCTGGCTTTCGCCTCGTGCCAAAGATGCGCTTCGATCGCTGCCAGTCTGGCTTCGATGCTGCTCGATCCATTGCTCGATGTCTGTGGCGCCCCGTAGCGAGGCGGTTCGTAGAAATTCCCCATTCATGTCGGCTCCCGCCCCCATGTTCGTCATTGACTGACAGCATTGGCATACCTACGCAGGCACCGGTTCTTCGCGCGCTCGAGCGAGTTTGCTTCCTTCAGGTCGGCGTGCTTCTGGATGAGATCGTCGCCGGATTTCAGCTCTTGCGGCTTGGAGCTTTGAGCGGTGCACCACTTGGGAGGGGCGTTGAGTTGACCCATGGGAGTTGCACAGCCGGGAAGGAAACATGAGGTCGCAAAAAGCGACCACAAGATCGTGGACCGCATCACTACTCCCCTATCCCATTCAGAGCTGCCGCCTGATCTCCGGTGAGAAGGCATTGACCTATGCCCTTGGAGGCTTTGTCGAAGGTGGCGCGATCCGCAGCACGCTTTGCTTCCTCTTCGGCATGCAGCTTGGTCTCGTCCGCGTTGACGGCAGAAACAGCGGCATTCCGGCGCTCGGTCTCGCTCTTGCAGGCCGCGTAGTTGCTGGCGTTGAAGCCGTACCTGTCACCGGCAAAGAAAGCGGCAGCGAGCACGGCGAGAATTACCGCACCTCCAGCTACATAGCGGTTGAGCAGTAAGCTCCAGATCATCGCGCCAGCGTCTCCCGAAGATCCTCACGCGCCGATGTAGACACAGGCTTACGCTTGCGGCGCCAGGTGCCAACATCCTTGCCAGCCTCTGCCTTCAGCTTGGCAACCTCTGCCTCGAGAGTGACGACACGCTCTGCCTTACCCTTGGCAATGGCTGTCATGTCGAAGAGGAGAGTGCGGAGATTGTCGACCTCACCGGCATTGGAGCATTGAGGAATCGTTGCCAGAGGCAGCATGGCGAAGCGATCGGCGGCAGGAATGGTCACATGTGGGTGGCGGATGACCCAGGCCGCCCATCCGACGAGGCCGACGGTCAGGACAAGCGCGACAACGCGGATGTATGGCTCGAGCCAATCGACGGTGATCCTGCGGAACAGCCGGTAGGCCAGAAGCAGACCCGTATCGGTGATGCGCACGAAGGTGCGGACGCGGGCAATGAGCCAATCCCACGCTTTGCCGAGAAAACTGCGCTCACGCTCCGGAAGGGATGTATCGGCCTTCGACGGCGTCTTTGACAGAGCGGCTCTCAATGTATTTCGCAATGAGCCATACAGCGACACCAGCAGCGACCATAATCCAGAGAGCATTGCTCCAGGCGATATCTTTGACATCGGTGATGAACCCCTTGGCGACCTCGAAATTATCGGCCGTGAACAGCGCGGCAATCGAGGTGAAGCAGAAGACGATGAACTGGCGCACGCGCACGAGAAAGGACAGCTTGCGGGACGCCGCGACGACAGCGCTTGTCGTGGTCGGAACCGCCGGCAGCGATTTCACTTCCTCGGGTACTGCAGGCGCCGCGCCGCCGAGGACGATGGAGTGGTCAAGCTCTGCCAGCTTCACCAGAAGAGGAATGGCGCCGGTCTGCTGCGACACGGCGGTCGATGACCACTTGCCGTCGGCGACGTACTTGCCTTTGACGTAGTGCGTCGATCCGGACCACAGATACGGGGAAAGGGTGCCCGGGTGATAGGTGCGGTAGCCGAAACCGTTATAGCGTTCGAGCTCGAAGCAGATGCGCGCTGCAGACCAGTCCTTCACCTTGTCGAGTGACTTCATCATCAACGCGTCGCAGGCGCTTTCTTCCCAGGTAAAGGGAGGTGATCCGGTTACTGGACGTCCCGCGGGAACCCGCCACGTCTTGGCCTTGAGGCTGTCGCCGTTGTGCAGGTGCTTGGAGAACGACAGCCCGCACTCGAGCGAATGGATCACGCCGATGAAGAACCACGGCACGCCCGTCTTGGCGGAGACAGCCTGATAGCGCGGCTTGTTGGCGATGATCGCCCGCGCCCGCCGCTCCAGTGGAGCATGCCAGGAGGAGCGGATTTCCATGGAAGCCCATAGCCGGTTATATTCCGGCTCCAGGCTGGGCCAGTCGGTCTTAGCCATGCTCTGTCCTTGTGCTTCTCTTCATCGCGCAAAAGCGCGATAGCCCGTCAGTCCCGTGGACTGCGGGCGTCAACATGATCAGTTGTTCGACGGCCAGTTGCCACCGTTGATCTGGTTGGTAGTAGTGATGACGCCGGAGTTGATCGCGGACACGATTTCTGCCTCGGTGGCAAAAGCCTGCTGCACGAAGCTCAAAGCAGCGAGCGCCATAGTCTGGATTCCAGCCGCATCGAGGGGATAGAAATTGCCGTCCCTGCCCTTCCATGTCGTGGCTATCTGCGGATCGAGTTGAGCGGCAAGCATCAATTCCTGCATGGAGGAGCGGCTCTCCGAGTCAGTCCATACGGGTACGGCCGTCTGACCGATCGTCACCACCATGCCGGCATCGATCACATCTCTGCGCTTCTGGTACGCATAGGTTAGGAGCGCGATCTTTGGGTCCGGCAGAGACGCGTTGTGGGCGGCGATTTCCTCGGCCGTAAACGGGATGATGCTGGTTTGCCCGTTCGCGGCGTTGAATACGATGTGGTCCATATCAACCCTCTTAGCTCAAGCCGTAGACGTAGATGGTGCCGGCATCGAAATTGTATCCACCATCCCAAGAGAACCGGATGGCGTTGATCACACCCGTGACCGTGCTTTCTACTCCTGGCGTGATGTAGATAGCCCCAGTGCTTGGAAGAACGATGGGCGTGATAACCTTGTTCTGGGTCGCGCCTGTTCCGAGAATTTGCACAATACCCTGATGAGCGACGCCATCGTTGCCGATGGTGGATATCAACTTCGCCGTGCTGTAGCTTGATCCTCCGTTGGAGGAAATCGCAACCTGAAGCGAGGCGCTTCCACCGCCGCTGTGCGATACACCAGTCAGTGCGATCAGAAACATCTCGGATTGCGATAGTCCCGTCACCGACTGGGTTGTTCCTGATGTGGTGCTCACGGTTGCCAAGAGATCAACATTGGCGCCAGCATTGATGGCCTGAAACGTCGGCAGCGCGCCGGCACCGTTCGATGTCAGGACGTGGCCAGATGTCCCCACAGATGCAATCGATTGAAATGCCCCTGTTGACGTCGTCCCGCCGCACAGCACCGCATAAGCCGTCGCTGACGACAGGCCAGTTCCGCCATCCGCCACGGCAACATCGGTTCCGCCCGACCTGTAGATGCCCGCGTCGAGCGACAGCGTAGGATTTCCGGCGACACCGTCGCCATTGGTGACGGTGATTTGACTCGCGGTTCCGGTAATGGTTCGCGCCGCGGCGGCTCCGTCGGCTGTACGTGCGACAAGACCCGTTGCGGCCAGACCCTCATAGGCCGCCAGGTCATTGGCCAGGACTAGTGTTGGATCACCCGCCACGCCGGCGGGATTGGTGATGGTGATGCCGGCCGCCGGCGCCTGGATGGTCCGCTGCGCCCATGTGTTGGCTGCGGTTCGCGCCAGGAGGCCGGTGGAGTTCAGAACGGCGATGGCGGCAAGGTCAGCATCGTATGCCTGCACGTCGGAACCGATAGCAACACCCAGATTGGTTCTGGATGTCGGCTTATCGACGAGGTCGCTCAAGTTGTTGGCGGCCAACATGTCGCCGGAACCAGAACCGTTCTGGCCCTGGTCCCCCGTGCGGGCGAAGCCAAACACAAGCGTGTCTCCGCCCACGAATGTGCCGTTCGATACCAGATGCGTGACAGCGAGCTGGGTCCATCCGGTGTTATCGGTCGAGGCTCCGGAAATATAATACTGGGCGAAGTTTTCTGGTGCTGTCGCTTTGCGCAGCGTCACCGTTCCCCGGTTGGCCGTGGAGGTAGAATCATCCATCGCCAGGATCGAGACCGAGACGTCCGGATTACCCGTGTTGGCGGAGTTATCGGCAACGGCAATGGCTGTCACCGAGGCAAAGGTGCTGTTGTTGAGCCGCACATCTCCGGTTCCCGGGTCCGCCATGGTGGTCGAAGAATCGAAGGTGTAGAGGAACCCGGCGGCGTTGATGGCCTGGGTGGCCGAGGTGGAGGCGGAGGTCGCACTGGTGGATGCCGCAGAAGCGCTCGATGCTGAAGCCGAAGCGGACGCCGCCGCATTGGTCGCGGCCGTGCCGCCGTAGTTTGCATCGCCATACGACTTGTTCACCGCATCGGTCGATGCCGTCGGATCAGCGACGTTGCGGATGATGTAGCTCTCCGCATCCCAGTAATCCGGGTCACCAGAGGTGACGAGCTGCATGTAGCCGTCGAGCTCTGTCCCCTCCTGGGCGATGAGGATCTGCTTGTCTAAGGCTGCTTCGATGGTCTTCTGCGGGAAGGCGTCGTTCTCGCCCCAGGTCGAGGCTTGTGTCTTGGGAGTGGTGCGCTCGATGCGCCATTGCACCGTCGAGGCCGGGGCCGAGTTGGCGACCACCGTTCCCGTTGCGGGCAGACCATCGTCGTCCGTTCCTCCGGTCACCGTGTAGTGCGTGTTGATGGTCTTGACAGTCTCCACGCCCGTGGCAATGACGATCTCCGTCACCACCAGCGTTCCGTCGAAGAACGGCCAGGTCACGGAGAAGTTGGTCGTTGACCCGTTGCCCGTGTACGTGAGGGGGGTGTAACTGGTTGAGACGGTCATCGTTTGCGGCCTTGTGTCCTTTCAGGCAACAAAAAACCCGCCGGGAGGGCGGGTCGCTCAGGTCGAATTGTCTAGGCCGTCAACGGCCGGGGCGAGGCTTTCTAAAGCGTGTGTCGCGCACGTAGAGGTAATGGGCGCGGATCAGTTTTTTCCACGCCCACCATGCAAAGAGGATCAAGGCGATACCTGTCACCTGCGGCCCCGCCCACGCCACCGTGTTCATCACCACGACAAAGTGGGCGTAGCGGGCGGATTCACGCCCCAATGGAACGTAGTCGGCGACTTCCCATGGCGGCTGCACAAGCACGACGCAGCCGAGCAAGGCAATGGTCATCACCGCCGCAACACCCAGCAGCATCTCGACCACGCCGAGCCAGGAATTCATGCGCAGCTTGTGGTCATAGACGATGTTGCTGACGATGCCCCAGACGGCCGCAAGAACAAACGAGGCGATGATCAGAATGGCGATCATTTGCTCTGGCGCCGCTGAAGCCGCTCGGAAATTTCCTGGGCGGTAAATGGCGGCTTGCCACGAAGGATGCGCAGTAGACGAAATGGTCCGACGACTACGGCCAGAAGCATGCCTGTCACGGCGAGCGAGGCAAAGACCTCAAGCCATGGGATCGATTCCGAGTACTCCACGGACACCCCCTAGAATGGCGCCTCTATTCCGAGGTCAGACCGCTCCGGCAGGTTGTCCCTGATCTCTCTGATCTTCGGGAACTCCCGCAGCACCTGAACCCGAGCCGCCTGCTCATATTTCGACTTCACGTCGCTGATGAGCTGGCCCTTTTCCTCATCGTCCGCCTCGAGGTACTTGTCCCCGAACGGGCCTTCGCCTTTTATCATCTCGCTCAGGGCTTCGACAAGCGATCGGTCCTCGAACGCTTCCAGGGCGCGGATCACGTGCTGCTTGCGATTGTCCGCTAGGTCGTTCAGGTTTTCGTCCGACAGCAGGGCGGATGCCTTGGCGTTCATCAACGTCACGAGCCGGTTCTGCGCCTCGGGGAGGTTGTCCAGGGGGATGTTGCGGCCCTTGATCGGGATGTAGGACGGATAGCGCAAGGCCCTGTTGAGACGCAGCAATTCCCGGTCAACTGGCAACGCTTTGCCGGTCGACGACATGCGTGAAGGGATCAGCGCCTCCCACGGCTGCCCCAGCATTCCCTCGGCAGAAAGCTCCCGCCCCCAGATATCGAGGCGCGGGGGGAGGGTTTCCGACAGGTACGGCGTTCGCTCCTTGGCGGCGGCCCACAGGCTCCAGGTCTGGCGCAATACAGGATCCTTGATTTCCTCGATCCAGGCGACGCCGGCGGGCACGAACGAGCGAGCAGCGCTTTTCATGTAGCGATCGGCGAACTGTGACGGCTCGCTCATGGCCTGTACCAGATTGGCAAAGCCAATCATCGTCGTTTTCTGCATCATCACGTCGGCGAGCGACATTGTGGACGCAGCCCAGATTTCATCCCACTCTCGATTGACCTTGCCGCCCTGGTAGCGGGTGATTTCCGCAAGCGCCGCGCCCATGAGCAGCGGCATGGCGCCGGGATCGAAGCGGCTGATCGGCACATAGACGAAGGTCGGCATTCCGTCCTTGCCGATCCCGTCTGGGACCTTGATGGACCACGGGCGCCAGCCGCCGCGCATCATGGCTTGGCGCTTGTTGTCGTTCTTCGCCGGACCCGGGCCCGTCACCCAGCCGTCCATGGCGAGATCATAGCCGACACCGAGGGCAATCGTCCCTACTCCCATCTTGGCCAGCGCAATGTCGCGTTTGGCGCCGCCGGCCGCGAGATCTGCGCGCATCTGATTGGACACAAGCCCGATCGGAGAGCGGTCGGTGAAGAAGTTGAGGATCTTGCCCGGCGTATTGGTGAAGGGCATGACGAAGTTGCCGAGGAACCGCAGTCCTGCATGATCGGCGTTGCGGAGCTGGTTGATGGCCGTGAGGATGCGCCCCGGCTCGCTGGTGAAGGTGTTGACGCCGGCGAAGTCCCGCGCGCCGGCGCGGATGGCCTCGGTCGGGTTGTCGAGCAACTCCTGCAAGCGAATGGGGAATTGATCCGCAGGGATCTTTCCCCGAGCTACCTCCTCGGACGCCGCGCGCAAGGCCGAGGCTTTGAGCTCGGCCCCGTAGTGCAGCTCCTTGAAGAAAGCGTCGGACGCTCCCAGAGCCCGGAACGGCAGGTTGGTGACGCTGCCCATCATATCGAGCCCCTTGCCCATGAAGCTCTCGGGGTTTACGCCCCAATGCTCTGAGGACATGCGCTGCACGTAGGGAAGCTCTGCCTGTGCCCCGCCCCATTGCTGCTGATTGGTCTTGAAGGTCTTGGCCATGGCGCGGAAGGCATCGCGCAGGTGCTGCTTCATCCCCCAGGCGAGATAACCGGCCTCCTGCGCCTTGACGCCGGAGATGGGGTCGAGAACCTCGCCGATCATGCCGGCAATCTTCCGCTCGCCGACGACGAGACCAAGCACCTGGGCGTTGGAAGCGAAGTTGACGATGTGCGTCTTCGGCCCGCTGAGCAATCCCGCCTTCCATAGCTCGATCACGGTATCGAGCGACTTGGCGGTCACGGACTTCTGGATGACCGAGGGGGGCAGCTTGTCCGGGCCGCGCTGCAACAGGTCGGAGATGGCTGCCGCCTTGGCGCGCAACACGTCCTCCCCGCCCATGGCGGAAACCATGCGCCGCAGCTCCTGGGTATAGAGTGCGGATTCGCCCTTGGTCTTGCGCAGGATGTTCAAGGCGCGGCCGGCTTCGGCCTGGGCCGGGACATAGAGGTTCTGCGCCATGCGGAACACGCGCAGCATGTGATCCCAGGCCATCAGGTCTTCCGGCCCAGCGTTTGGAGACGTGGCGATCTGGGTGACGCGCTTTAAATCTTTCAGCGCCGACACGTAGATGTTGCCAGCCGCTTCCAACTGCACGGCATCGAGTGCCTTGCCTTTGACAGCCCCTTCCTCGACCAGCATTTCGATGGCGGAGAGGGCGTTGGCTTTCTGGGCGGTCTCCTGCCACGTCTGCACAACGCCCTTACCGCGGGCTTTGAGCTCTGGCGCGTAGGCATCCATGACCTGACCGGCCATGGCCTTCATGTCGGCGTCGGTCTCGATCTTAGACCAGTTGAATTTGAACTCCTCTGAAAAGGCTGATGCTGGCGGCGCGCCATCGGCAGCTTGAGCTAGTCCCTTCGGGTCGACATTTGATGTCGTCGCATCGAGCGCCTTCGCCGCGAACTGGTCCGGCACACCAAGATCATTGGGTCCGATCTTCTGCTCGATCCGGGAAATCAGCGGCTCATCTACCGTTCCAATGACAGCTTCCGCTGGCGTGGCAGGGACAGGGCGGACGCCGTTATCAATGGCACCGTCAGCTTGGCCGATCTTCGGAACGTCGGCGTTGTCTGCGAGTTCCGCTGCCGCCCGTGCCGCCCGGATACGCCGCGCGCCGGCGACCACCACCGGAATGAGCACGTTGGGGACGACACCAACCAAGGCATTGCGCAGCCGACCTTCGGCATTGGCATCGCCGGGCTTGGCCGCCAGAGCATCAACCTTGAGGTAATCGTTGACCGGCTTCATCACGCCGGGGAACACCTGCTCTGCTGCCTGCAAGAGGTTGGCGAAGTTCGGCTCGTTGCCCTGCTGTGAGGCGTAATCAGCGATGAAACCCTTGGTGAGCGCCCCGCCGAAACTGTTGCCGATTCCCGTTGCCCGTCCTGCCACGCCATAGCCAGTGGCGAACTGCGTCAGCCCCTGCAGGATGCTAGCCGTCACCGTCTCTGGGACGTTTCTCACCCCGCCGGGATTGGGGAGGTTGATGTCGATTTCCTTGATGCCCTTGGCCTCATCGCCGAACAGGGCTTTCGGTTTGAAGGTTCCGTCCTTGTCATAGATCTGAATGGCGAAGGGGATTTCGCCGACGTTCTCGTTCATCCACGTGGCAGTGTCGCGCGCCGAATCGATGATGGCTTCCGCACCCCGCAGCGGCCCGCCGATGGCCCAATGACCCGCTTCAGTGAAGGCGCCGGACAAATCTTTGCCCACAGTAAGAGCCCCAGACCCGATGCTCTTGGCCGTGTCCCACCACGAGCTTTGCTGCGGTTGAATCGCGGATGGTCCGACGAGATTGGAGAGGTAGTCATCGCCTTCCGCCTGGTCGCGGGCCTCGAGGTTCTTGCGGTAGTCCTCATCCAGCGGCGTGTTGAACAGGGTGTTGAAATCGGCCGGCGGCTGCGCTTCGGAGACCTGCACATCGGCAATGTTGTGGACGAGCGGACGCAGGGTATCGACGTTGTTCTCGGGGCGTTGCAGGTCCTCGAAGCCATATACGCGGCGCGGATCGATCTGACGCATATTGGGATCGATGTCGGGCTCCGGCGCTGGAACAACCATGGCGCCGTCGACTGGCGAATCCGGCGTGTCGCCAGTCGACGGCGGCCCCCACTCGTCATATGGAGGGATGTAGTTGCCCGGCAGTTTCGGGATTGGCATTCAATCGCTCTCGTGGATATGGGCTTTTTGTTGCCGCATTTGACGTGAAACCATGCGGCCAAAGTGTCTCAGCGCGGAGATGCACCGATGAACTTTGCCGCCATGCTGCTGATCGCTACGCTTGGGAACGGCCCGCTGCTGCACAAAGTCGGCGACTGCACGCAGCTTGAGCAATCTGAAGAGGGCGCAAAGGTCTACATGGACGCCCTACTCGTTCGCCTGAATCAACTGGCGGCAGAAGGTCTTTCCCCCAGTGAGGCGATCAAGCGCGCACAACAGGAACCGGAACTGAACGAGCTGTGGCGCCAGTCCATGAAGGCGTCATCGTGCTATTAGCGGCTGCATATCGCCTGGCGGCTGCTTCGGTCCATTCTTCAAAAGACGCTCCCGCGCCGCTTTGACGTCTGGATGTTCGCGCGCCATCTCGCGCGCCTTGTCCTTCGGCACCCCTTGGGCGATCAACTCGTCTTCTTTGCCAAACCAAATTCGCGCGTACTCATCGAGCATTTCGGGCGTCCAAGTCTCTTGCTCTGACACGGGCGGCGCAACCTTATCGGTATAGCCCTTATCACGCAGCTTCGTCTTGGCATTAGGCACCTCGTCTTCAGCGACGAACTTGCCTTCCTCATCGCGTGGTTGTACCTGCGAATGGTGTTCTTGCTTGTCACCGCTTGCAGCAGTAACGCCGCCGGCGGCAGCGCCTTCCTTGGGATTGGCTGCAAGCTGCTCGTCGTTGTCGATGGTCCAGTTCGCGCGTGTGTCCTCGGCGAGCTTTGAATGCTCGCGGGCGAACTTGTCGAACTCGGCAAACGCTTCCGGCGCCTTGTAATGCCTGAGGAGATTGGCGGCTTGCCCGTCAATGCTAGGCTCCTTGCCCTTGGCCAAATCCTCGGTCGCCTGCATGAGCTGGGTTGGTGTCAGATCGGAGCGGTAGGAAAGAACGCTCTCGATCGCATCTGTGACCTTGTTCTGCTTCTCGTCCCATAGAGCGTCCTTCTTGCGCAGCTCAAAGCGGCGCTCGGCGAACTGGCGCAGGGGATGATCTTCGGGGAGAGCGAGAAGCATCCCAGCAGGAGCTGCTTCCTTGGGGTTGGAGAAGAGGGTTTCTCCGGTGGTGGAAGATTTGACGGTGCCGGGCTTGATGGCAATATACGACCAGCCGTCGCCCTCGGTGCCGAAATTCCGGTATCTGATTCCATCGTAGCCCGCGTCAATCAGTCGGTCTCTGATGGCTTTGAAAGCCCGTGGCTTATCCCCTAGCAGCGGCGTGATTTGATCTGTTATGCCCGACAGCGCTGGCTCTGTCGCTTCGAGATGCCTAGCAATTTCGTCAGGCCATGACCACCGCATATCAGGAAGCGTGACGACCTTGTTGACGTCAAGCGTGACCGGGATCGTGCGTGCTGGTTCGCCACTGGCTTCCGATGATCTGGCGACTTGGTTAGCTCTGGTAAGCGCCTGCTGCTCAGTGCCGAAGTGAGTACCTATGTCGGCGCTGCGGTTGATGTCGAAGCGTCTGAAGCTGCGATCTGTTCCGTGGTACGCGGATACCGGGCCAGGATGCGGCGCATCTGCACTGATCCCCTCCAGGGCCACAGGTGAAGAGGTGAGAGGGCGGGAGGCTTCAACGTGTGCCGGAGCTTTGCCTGAAACGGTTCTCGCGGCGCCAGCAACAGGCGCTCGCATTGCTCCGGTTCCTGCCACCGCCAGCCCAGGAAGCACGACATCCTCTGGCCGTGGGAACGTCTCTTCGGGTGTGTATTGTGCCTGGCCGGTCGCCTGCTCGACTGAGCGGCCGAAGCGGCCCAGCGCTTCCCTGGCGTCGACAACCGCCCCCGGCATGGCAAATGCCGGACCATCTCCCCATGAGCCTATCGGCAGCATGGAGGCCCGCTCCTGCGGAACGTCCCCGCGCATTTCATGGCCATAGCCACGTTGCATCATCTGCGACAGGTACGGATATGGCCCGACGGGGCGTGGCTGGCCTGCGGAGTCCTGATCCTTCGGCCCGCCAAGCCGCATCATCCCCGGCGGGCGATCACCTTCCGCCGGTTCCTCGACGAGACCGTCGCCGGATTGCTTTGCTCCCTTGCCTTGTGCCGGCTGCTGCACCTGAGGCGGGGTCTGCGGGGGGATTTTCTCGCCCTTCGCTGCCGCCTCTTCCTCAAGCACCTTGCGCCAGCGCTTCAGCGTCTTGGCGTCCTCGGCATACTTGGACCTCAAGGATTGATAGGCAACGGGGTCATCGAGAACGCCAGTGGCTTCCTTCTGGAACTCCGTCGCCAATCTCTGCTCGGCCGCCGTCAGTTCGTCAAAGCTCATCGTCTCGTTGGTCGCCTTGCTCCACCGCTCGGGCAGAGGAAGCGATGACCGGCGATCGCGCGACTTGCGCAGCTTATAGTCGTCGATCATCTCCTTGGCGCGCTTCGACACCTTGGCGTATTCCAGCGAGCCCTTCTGTGATTCCTGATCGACGTAGTCGCGGAACTCCTTCATCACTCGCTGCGAGCGCTCAATGCGGTCCCAGCTATCCCCCTGGTGCGTTGCCACTTGCTCGCGCACTTCCCCGACCCAGTCCTTGGCCCACTGCGGGGTCCGGGTCTCGGGGTTCAACTCCTTCTGCACCGAGCGGCGGATTTCGTCGAACTGAGAACGAGAGATGCGATTGCCGAGGAAGTATTCCGTCGCCTGCTCCAGCCCTTCCTGGGGCTTTTCATCGACGAGTTTCAACAGGCTCAGGTGCTCTTCCGGCTCCAAGGGAAGCACCGAATCCGACTTGTACGCCTTCAGCAGCGCCTCGGTGTTTTGCGGGCCGAGGCGAGCTTCGTTCTGCTCGATCCATTCCAGCGTCAGCGTGCCGTCCATCTTGTGCTTGATGCCTTCGAGGCGCGCGTAGGCGGATTCTTCCTTGAAGGCTCGCTCCTCCATCTGCTCGCGCTGACGCTCGGCGGTCAGCGCCATGGAGCGAAGCTGGGGGAGCTTGTCGATCAGCTTCTCTCTCAGGTGGGACTGCACCGGGCGCCAGCCGCGGCGCAGCGCCGGGACGGGGAACTTGCCGGAAGCATCGGCTACCTGATATGGGGCATCTGGACCGACGGACTCCTGCGGCCCGCCTTCCTGTCCTACAGCCTGCGCGTTCTCTCCTTGTGGACCGCCAAGCCCGGCATAGGTCGTTAGCCCGCGCTGCGCCAGCGGCGTCTCTTTGCCTGCATCGACGGGAAGCAGCGCGATCTCCTGCTTTGAGAACGGCTGGGTGTTGATCGCACCCTGAGGGAGGTCATGGTCGACGGCGATGTCGACGCGGCCGGAGCCTTTGCCCTTGAACGCCGATCCGGTGTCATGCACCACGCCCTTGACGTTGGTGAGGGTGATGGTCTTCCCCGACGCGTCCTTGAAGGTGATCTCGGGGATGATGTAGGTCTTGCCGAATTCCGACTTGTCGCCGGCGAGGGTGACGTACTCGGAGCGCTTGGCTGCCACATCGACAAGCGTCCTCACCTCGGCCTTGCCGTCGGGACCTTTTCTCGCCGCCGCATAGCCGCCTTCCATGGCGTCCCCGCCCTTCTGGGGGGAATAGGCCGTCGCAACCGCCTTGAGGCCCTGTGTGGCCTGCTGCTGGGCAATGGCCGATTGCGGGATGGTTCCGGGCTTGCGCTGCGGCGCCTGACCGGGACGTGGAATGTCCTCGCCGGTGATGTCCTCGACCTGTGCGACGTTGCGGTTCTGCGGCTCGTTCTCGAGGTAGGCCAGCACCTCCTTGCGCCATGCGGCCTCGAGCGGGTTCTTGCCTGAGCGCGTTGCCGAGCGTCCGGCCCCGGGATGCGTCAGGATACGCTCCGGTGTGATACCAAACTGCTGCGCCACAGCCTTCACCGCGGCCGCGCCATTGGCGATGGCCTGTGGGGAGAGCTTGTCCCCCTCGAACCCGCGATAGGCAATGCCGATGGCGTGCTTGTTGAACGCTCTGGCGTGCGGCGCCTGCACGTTCAAAGGCATCTCCTGATAGACGCCCTTGTCGTCGAAGGTGATGTGATAGTTGGGGATGTTTCCCGGAGCAGGAAGCGCGCGTGTCTTCGGGTTTCCGGAGACGTCGTGCAGGATGATGTAGCGCACCTGATTGGACGCCAGCGGCCGGCCCGATCTTCCGTTGGAG
Source organism: Myxococcales bacterium (assembly GCA_003598065.1). GTDB lineage: Bacteria > Myxococcota_A > SURF-8 > SURF-8 > SURF-8 > SURF-8. The sequence continues at coordinate 31,407 of QZKR01000092.1, forward strand.
AAGTCGCGGAAGTTGATGTCCGAGCGGCGCTGCGGGTTGGCACCCCCTGACAAGCCTTGCCCCGATGGGGTGCCTGGCAGCCCCTGCCGTGGGATTTGTCCCTGTTGGGCGTTGGGAAGGATGCCCTGCTGGGGCTGGATAGCGCCCTGCGGCTCGGGGGGCAGAATTTCTTGCTGCGGGACCTCTTCCAACTGGTCGATGAAGCGCATCGCCCGCGGCACCATCTCCTGCACGAGGTCAGGATCCCGCACGCTGGTCATGACGTCGATGGCCCGCCCGGCGGCCCTGGCCGACAACTCGTCTTTCAGCGTGTCGGGAAGTGGTGCCGTCTTGATGATGGCGTTGACGCCTTCCAGCGTCGTCTGCAGCGTCTGGTCGAGTTCCTCCGGGGGAACCGTCGCCACCTTGCCGAACTCCGTCGCCACCGTCTCGTCGATGGAGGAGATCAGCGTATCCTGCCGCACCTTGCCGCCGAAGCGGGCGGCGCTCTCGAGCTTCGGGCCACGGCGCTGCTCGAAGAACAATTTCGCCTGGTTCTGGTTCTTGGCGCTGATGCTGCCCAGAGCTTCCGACGTGCGCTGGTCGTAGAAGTCGGAGCGCTGCGTCAGGTAATCGTCGCCCGTTCCCTGGTAGGTATTCTGCGCCTCGATGTTGGCAAGATCGATGTCCGTGTCTGTGCGGAGCATCGTCATCTTGTCGTTGAAGTCCTGCTCCTTGGAGTTGCCCATGTCGCCAAAGGCGTCACCGAGAGAGGCGATAGAGCTGCCGAGCTGCTGCAAGGCACGCCCGGGCGCGCCCCATCCCGAGCCGGCAAGGTCCGGCTGATGGGCAATGCGGGGCTCCAGTTGGGGTTCGGCGCGGGGAATGCGTACTATGGCACGCCTCCTAGCTGTTGATCATGAATGGGCTACCACCCCCGCCGCCCATGCCCTTGGCTGCTCCGCCAAGGCCGGACAGGAACGAGGATGCGGCAGCGATTTTTCCGGCAGTGCGATGGTTGGCGGCGGAGGCTTCGAGTGCGCGGGCGCGGTTCTCTTCCGCAATCGCCTTGCTCTCGCCTTCAACGTACTGGCGGCCCTTATCGGTGGACTCGGCAAAGGCATTCTCGCCGAAGATCACCAGGGCCGCAGAGCCATAGGAAGGATCGACATTCGCCTTTGCGGATAGGGCGATGCCTTCCGCCTGCTGCTTCTGATACTTGCGGGCGATGTCTTCCTGCTTGGCATAGGACGTCTGACGCTCCGAGCGCGCATTGATGCGCGCCACCTTGGCGTTGTATTCGTCCTGCTGCGCTTGCGCCTTCGACTGCTGCATGGCGCCGATACCCGACACCACCGCGCCGACCACGCCGAGAAGGGGTCCGCACATATGTTTGCTATCACCCCGAAACGTTGATCTCTGAGACAATCCCCGTGACGTGAAACGGCAAGGGGTCGGAATGCTCGATCCTTACCCGCGCGTAGCGCTCCCAGCCGCCGTCGAAGTCCAATTCCTTGAGCCCGGAATAGAGCGATGGCGATGATCCGTGCGCCATCGAGCCGGTGCGATAGCTGATGGTGCGCAGATTGGAGGAATCAGGGCCGATCGACCCACCAAGGGAGTTGAGCAAGCGCAGATAGACTTGGCTGATGCGCTTGGCTCTGGATTGCGCCGTACCCGCCTGGGCACCAGCCTCGAAATCTTGTGTCTCGAGCTTTGAGGTATAGGAGAAGCCCACATGAGCCCGCGTCGTCGGCTGGCTCAAGGTGATCTTTCCCGTCGCCGATACCGTTGCCGATTCCACGTTGCCGTTGTTCAGCACCTTGACGTTCTGGTTCCTCAAGTGCCACAGCCCGGAAAGCGTCGAGGTGAGGTTGCCGGTGTAGGTCAGGCCGCTGTCGAGGAAGAAGGCGTCCTCCTTGTCCTCATCGTCGCGGAACGCCGGCGCCATGACTTCCACGTAGCGCACCGTCTCGGTGTCCTCGGTGACGAAATCCAACTCATCCTCGGTGGTGAAGCGCGTCCCGTCCTCGGCCTGCAGATAGCCGATGTCGTCGGGATCGCCGACAAAGCGCGTCACCGACAGCCACAGCTCGTCCCCGTCCACACCGGGAATGACGCCGATGGTGTTCACCCGCGCGCCCTCCCCACCCATCTGGTGGCGGTGCCAGGCGACGACCTCCTGCATGCGTTCATAGGTGCACGCAGCCAAAAGCCCATCTGTTCGCCTCACCCAGATCAGGCTGTCCGGCTCCACCTGGTAGGCGAGGCGCGTCGCTCCATTACCCAGGATGTGCTCGGAGAACACGGTGATGTCGGTGGAGTTGAAGCTGTCGGATTCGTAGGCGTAGGCGAACTCGCGCAGCTTGCGTGCGGGGTTGGACGGATCACCTTGCCGCTGCGGATAGAGCACCGTCTGGTTGACGCGCACAGGCGGGCAATCAGACGTCCCGTATGAGGTCTGCGGGTTGGCCTTGAAGTTCGATGGGGTCAGCGCCTCGTTCTGCGACGAGGCGGCGATGGCGTATTCACCATTGGAGGACCCGGCCGTCAGCACGCGCCCCGAGGCCAGCCAGCGGATGGTGTCGGCAAGACCTGATGTGATGCGATAGATCAGGGCGTCATCGTCGTCAGCGCCGTCCTCGAAATCCTCATAGGCGGCGGAGCGGGAGGACCACAGCACCGACGGATCGGACTCCGAGCCGGCGAGGAACAGCCGCTGCTCGTAGAAGGCGATGGCTCGCGGATAGCCGCGATAGTCGCTCCACGCCCCCTCTTCCCAGAACGTCGTCCCTGAGGTGACGATAGAGGCCGGCATCTGGTAGCGGACGATCTGCACCGTCACTTGCGTCGAGGAAGTGAAGGCGGTGACGCGGACCACGCAGTAAGCCGGATGCAGGAAATCAGCGTCGAAATAGTGGCCGGATTTGCCAGTGACGCGCACCGTTCCGGCATCGTGATCTGGCACTCGGGTGAAGGATGACCAGTCGGTTGCGCCGGACACCGCGAACACGCCGTAAACCTTGCCGGAGTTGGTATATAGCTGGTTGGCGGCAATCGATGCGGTCGAATCTCCGACCGGTGCCGAGGTGATGCCGGTGCCGCCGCCTTCCTCGTTGAGCCGGAAGAGCGCGCCAACCATGTCTGCATCGAATGTCCCCGAGTTGGCCGCCGTCATAGTGCAGGTCGTCCCGACGATGTGCGTGCCATAGGAAGAGGCAGAAGCAGAGAACGAGGAGAACGTGAATTCGTTGGTCCGGTCCGAGTTTATGGTGCGGAATGGACCGGTGTTGATGGTCGGCTCGACCAAGGACCAGGAGGTGTGCGATGAGCGCGTAACCTTGCGCAACGGATGGTTCTTGTGGGCGATGTAGAGCGTATCCGCCGACTGGGCGAACGACAGCGTTGCCAGATCATCTGCTGTGTAGGTGGTAGTAAGCTCGACGATCTCGGCCACCGTGCCGCCCGACGTGTAGGTGGTGTAGGCGGAGGAATCGACAGCCGTCACGCCATCGACATCGGCAAGGGTAAAAGAGTTGGCCCCGGTCACCGTGACGACAAACTGCCGGTTGTTGACCTCGGTCATCCCCGAGACGTTCTGGATGATGACGCGATCCCCGGTGGAGTACCCGTGCGCCGGTGCCGTAACGCTTGCAGGGTTGGCCTTGCTGATGGCGGTGATGGTCACCGCCGAATGGGTGATGATGCCCTGGTCCTTGAGGAACCAGATGTAGCTCGGCCCGAACAGCAGCACGTAGCTCTGCTCGACGTTGTACTGGAATGGCACCAAGACGACTTCGTCGGTGGCGCTCTTCTGCTGCACGACGAACTTGGTGCCCGAGCGCTTGCGCACCCCGCCATGGGGCAGAACGATGAAGTTCTCGCACAGGCGCAAGCCATTTTTGAACTTGGTTACATCTACGCGCCCGTCGAGGCGCGGCGACAGTTCCCCGCCGGTGAAATTGCTTTGGAGCGCTTGGACCTTTGCCAACGATCAGGCCCTCGCTCTGATCCACGGAGACAGGTCCGCCACCTCGCGCGGCGTGCCCTCCTGGGCGTCGGTGGTGCGGGCTTCCATGAGCTTGTTCTGGTAGATTTCCCACATCGCCTTGGCGACGGTCTGCGTATCGGTCAAGGGGACCGCCAGCTCCGCCGCGAGACGTTGGGCCAATACGTCGATGAATAGGTCATCGAACAGCGTCGGATCATCGATGCGGGCGATGTACTCGATGGAGCAGGTGGATTCGTTGGTGGCCAGCACCTTGCCAAGGCTGGAATGACTCTCGAGCCGATACGGCACCGATTCCCCGGCGTATCCGTTCATGCCCGGGTATCCATAGACAGCCGTCGATGTCAGGCCATCGGCTTCCCAGTCGGTGCGGATGACCTTGAGGCAGTCGTTGGGGAGCGCGAAGTAGTAGTCGAACTCGTGATTGGGCGCCGTGGCGGAGGCTGCCAACTCCTGGCGGCGGATGGCAAAATTCCACGGGTGCGCGCGCAAGGTCGCGTCACGGCATAGAGGGTAATGCAGCGTGCACAGGTCGCCCGCCTTCGAGCCCTCGTCCAGCGAGGCAATCATGCCGTGACCGAGGCGGGTCAGCGCCAGATTGCAGATATCAACCTCTGAGGTCATCGCGCGCCCTTATGCGACGGTGCAGCCGTTGTTCGACACGATCCACCAGTCCGTGCCGACGAAGACGAGGCACACGGCATCGCCGACATCGTTGAAGGTGATGGTGGTGCCGTTGCCGAAGTTGGTCGGGGTCAGCGTTCCATCACCACCATCGGCAATCATGACGATGATCTTTACCTGCCCTGCCGTGCCGTCGGCCAAGGTCAAGGCGTTGGCGCCTGTCGTTGTGAGTTCGGTGGCAAGCGTCGTGGTGGAGATCGCGCCGGCGCCGGTGAGCGCCTGCACAGAGCCGATGATGGTTGTTCCGGTCAGGCTGCCGGTGGTCGAAACTGCCGCATCGAACGAATACCCTGAACCACCGCCCGTAAACGCCAGCGCATTGGCGGAATGCGTGATGCGCACATCGCCGCCGTTGAAGTCGATCATGCCCCCTGACGCGATGTATGCCGCATTCCACCGAAGCGACGCAGAGCCGAAATCATAGGTGGCATCGACGGCCGGGGTAATGGTTTGGCTGGTGTGGGCCGGAAGCGCCGACGCGGTGTTGGCGATCGCCGATGCCGTGGTGCGTACCGACGACCCGGACTGAACAACGGCAATGACTTCCGTTCCCGCCAGCGTTCCGGCGGCGTTGAGCTCGGAATATTTGGGCATCTCTAGACGACCTCGGCCTCGATGGTGACGGTGATCACCTCGGCGTTGCCGGGCGTGTAAGCCCCACGCGCTTCCAAGAGGCCATAAAGCGTCGGCGCCGCCGCGACATTGGCGGCCATCTCAGCGCCGATCGTCGCCGCGCCCCACCCGGCCGCTGCGGCGGCAAAGGCAAGACCGACTACGACCTCGATGTAGCCGAGATAGGTCGCGTGCTGGTTGGTGACGAAGGCGCCATTATCTCCGTTGGAGACGGTCGGCGAAGCGGTGTAAAGGTGCAGGCGGAAGGTCGAGTTGGTGACGCCGGTGTTGGTCTTGTAGATGTAGGCGCGGCGCACCTTGAGGACACCGCCTGCATTCATCGTCGGCGCGAATGACAGCGGCGTAACCGAGCCTGCGGTCGTCGAGTTGGCGACGAGATCGCCTGAGGCATAGGCGGTCGTATCGGCGGGGCGGGTGAAGTTGGCGGAAGCGGTGACAATCATGGCTCAGTCATCCCCCAGCATGACACCGACGACGGTAATCGTGCCGGTCACGGTGATGGTAGAATTGGCGTCGATGGTTGCTGCCGTGCCGGACCAGTTGAGATTGAGGTCAATGGCTGTTGCCGTGCCATCGAGGGCCGTGGTCTTGGCGCCGTCAACCGCCGTTCCCGTGCCGGTTCCGCCAGAGAGCGTGACGGCAACGGCCTGGCCGACGTTCTCATTGACGCCATTGCCTAGCGTTCCGTCGGCCGCAGCAGAAATCGCCGTGGTACCTAGGCCGATCTCGAAGGAAGCATCTCCCGCTGCGCCAGTAAGAGCCGCTCCCTCGGCAAATGCCGTGTAGTCCTGGCGGCACCCGAGGAAGGACACCGCGCCGGCGGCGAAGTCGAACAGCTTGGTTGATCCATAGGAGCCAGAGACGCCAGCGTCCGTGACAGAGATCGACACCGCCGTCAGCGTGAAATCGATGCGGAAGTAAGACCCGATCCGCGTGATGCTGGTTGCCAAGGTTCCGGTGACCGTTGCCGCGGCGCCAATATTGGTGGCGTTGTTGGCCTGATCGAGCTGATTGACCTCGGCTTCCGTCAGGGTCGATGAGCCTATGACCATCGACGTGTTGACGGTTATGGTGTCGACGGTAGGATTGTCGTTGGGACCGTTTACGTCCCGAATGCGGCGCGTCATGGGATTGGTCCCTCAGAGGGTTGAAAGCGAGAAAGGCGGGGCTCTGGCCCCGCCTTTCCTTGTGCGTGTCAGTCGACGACGTAGAGCAAGTAGCCGACGAGATCATCACCGTCGGCAATCGCCGTGTCCTGAGAGGTGGCGCGAATGACTACGCCATCCTTGCTCTCGAAGAGCTTCGTGCCGCCCGTCGCCTGGATGGCGGCGAGGGTCACCAGGTCTTCGCCGGAGCGCAGGCCCACCGTGTCGACGTCGATGCCGTCGGCAAGGCCGTTGGGATCTGCGGCGGTCGTCGTGCCGTCCATCGCCGTGTAGGCGTCCCAGCCGAGATCGAGCGTCGCCGACGCCGTGGTCCAGTTCACATAGAAGAAACTGGAGCCCAGGAGGAGGCGGACGCGGCCCGGGGGAAGCTTGCATAGGGCAACGGACGAGGTAGCATCGCCAGCGCCCGACTGGGCGTGGGTGATGTAGGCGACGCGGACGCGCCCATGCAGCTCGGTCGTGTTGAGCAGCGTGGGCGGAACATCCACGTAAGCCTGATCGTACTCGGTGGAGTACTGAGTGGTAACTGCCATGGTTCAGTCCTCCATTAATCCAGGTTGCCTTCGGGGCCGCCGTCCGGATCGCACTCGATGTAGCCAACACGAGCCTCCTCCATGCGGGTGGCGCCGATCGACATAGAAGCAAACACCTGCGTGGCGTAGTTCTTGTCTGGCCGCTCGGAGATCTTGGTGGCGATGTCCTTGCCGATGCCGAGCAGCATGCCGCCCTTGGCCCAGAAGAGCACCTTGTCGTCGGAGTTCGAGTCCGTTCCGATGCGCTCGGTGGGGATCATGTTGAACCCGCCGAACTGCGTGACCTGACCCGAAACGAGCGGCTTGATCGCGTTGTAGTCATGGGACGAAACGCGCGTATCCATGAGCAGCGACTTGATCTGCCGTGCGTTGAGGATCATCCACTTCTCTTCGTCGGGATCGACGTTCTGCGCTCCGAGAAGCTTGGCAGCCTCCAGGATCTTCGCCACGTTGAGCCCGCAGTCGTCGGCCGTGACGCCCGGCCAGCGCACCTGCACGTCCACGACCATGTTGGTATCGAAGGCAGTCGAAGTGCCTCCGGCAACACCCGTGTAGGCCGTGCCGTCCGCCGCCGTGATGATGGCGTCGTCGATCGCGCGTCCCATGGCCATCGATGCCGCCTCCGCATAGGGAGACGTCGGGTCGATGAGCATGCGGACCTGGTCTTCGCTGTCGACGATGTCTGCCCAATCGTAATCTGACAGGGAGACACGCCGACGGGAGTGTGGGGTATCCATGCGCGGCGTGTCCGAGTGGCGCGAGGTGCGCACGCGGGCCGTGGTGGAGCCCAACTGCTCGAAATACGCATTCTTGCCCGTCACCTGCTCGGTGCGGACCGCCCGGCGCAGCTTCGAGCCTTTCTGCTGCGTCAGGTGGTAGACGTTCGCCTTGTACTGCTCGACGAACGCCGTAGTGATTTGGGTGGACATGGTCCATCCTCCTCAATCCGGTTGATGTTCTGGGGTTCGTCGAACGCTGGGTATCCGCCGAGCGGCGGGCCTTGTTCTCGCGATCAGCTCGCGTGGGCTACACATCTGCGACGCTATGCCGGGTTCGCATATGAGCGAGGTGTCCGGACTTTGAGAGCAGCAAGGTGGGGCTTTTACGCGGGGCCTTTTGGGAGTGTCCGCAGCCACGAACGCTTGCCACTCGCCAGACGACTGACGATCACTGATCGCCGTAGCGCGCCTGGAAAAGCTTGTTATATTCCTTGACCCGCAGGTCGTGGTCTGGGTGCTCCTTCTTCCACAGAGCATCCTTGTGCTTCTCGCGGAAGTCGGCGATGGCCCGGTCGAGATCGGCCGGCTGGGCCGCCTGGGGCGCGTTGCCCTTCAGCTTGGTCTCGCCCATCATCTTCTCGCCGACGCGAATCCAGGCGCGGATGGCGCGCGGATCGTTGCCGGTGCCGGATTCATCCAGCCAGCGCAGATAATCTGGGTCGGCGTACTGGCGGATGGCCTGGCGGGCGAGATCGACCTTGGCCTCGTACTGGTTGCCGTACTCGCGGCGAAGATCGCCTTCGATCTTGGCGCGCGCCTGCTTCTGGCCGGTGTGCCATGCGGAATGACGGTCGACCTGCGTCTTGACGTAGGCCTCATAAAGGTTGTTCGCCTGGCGCTTGTTGAGGCCGTTGAGGTGTGCCCAAGTGCGGAAGTTCGTCTCCGCTTCCTCATCGTAGGGAAGATCGGAGGGGAGCTCGGGGCGCTTGAACTCGTATTTGTCCGGTGCCTCTGGGCGGCCAGAGGCGGCGTACCAGCGCTGCCAGCCCTCCTCATCCTCCTCCGAGGTGGGGACGGGAACCTTCTCGCGGCCCAGAAGCTTTTCCAGGTTTTTGTAGGAGCGGCCAAGATCCTCGATCTTCGGGGCCTTGGTGTTGCGGTCCCAGAACTTCTCCGGGATGTATTCGGGGATTTCGTTTGCCTCCTGGGCGTCGGCGAGCGCCTGCTGGGCGCCGTTGAGAGGTGCGGACCCCGGTTGGGGATTGCCGCCACCGCCTGCCGGGTTTTCCGTCAGGAGCGACGATCCTTGTGCTTCAGACATTCATGCTTCCTTGGTTTGAAACGCGCTCACGAATTGAGTAATCCCGCCGGCGGCCGGAAGTAGGCGGCCATCTGCTCGCGGTATTCGTTCTCGCCCATCCATTCGGCGACAGCCTCGTCGTTCTGGCGCATCGCCGCTGCGAACACCGTGGCATCGAGGTTGAGATAGCGGGCGACACGCAGAGCGAAGTTGCGCTCGCCGTTGTGGCGGGCCAACTCCATCGGATCGTTGTCCTCGAGCGGCTGAAACACCCAGCCCCAGCCGAACAGATCGGCGATAATGCGCCGCCCCTCGGGGGTCCTGGCTATGGCCTGCCAGTCGGTGGCAAGCTGTGCGTCGCGCTGCAGGCGGCGCTTTCTATCGGCTTCCGTCTTTGGCTTGCTCATCTAAAGACCGCTAGGAAAAAAAGAGTTGCGGCGTTAAGGACACAAGCAAAGCTTAGCAAATAGATGCACGTCCACTGCGCAGGACGTGGCATCACAATCGGAGGCGGCGCGCTCATTTTTTGTAGACGCTCAATCTTGCTCTTGAGCGGATCGCTGGTCATCTAGCGGATCTCCTATTGCGGGGTGCCGACTTCGGCCATCATCTCGGTATCTGCGCCGGCATTGGCGGCCATGTCCTGCATGCCCTGCATGGCGCGGGGCGAGCCTTGCACCTGCGTGGCGAGGCGTCCGAGCAATCCCTGAATATCGAGGCCCTGGGCTGTGGCGGCATCGGTGATGGACTTGATCGCCTTGCCGCCGCGCTCGGCGATCTGCGCCGCGGGAACACCCATGTTTAGCGCCTGCTGACCTTGCGCCACCTGCATCGCCTGCTCGATCCCCTCATCGTCCTTGAGCAGATCGGGATCGTTGTTGAACAGATCCCACAGCCAGGCAAAGAGTTTGTTGATGTCGACGTTTGCCTGCACGATCTGCGCTGCCACATCAGGCCCGAACATGCCGATGAGCTGCATCACCTGCACGATGCCGTTGGCCGACTGCTGCTTCTGTGCCGTGGCGATGGGTGACACGTACTCGACGGTGAACTCCTGGCCCTGGATTTCCTGCGGCGGCTGCGGCAGCAGACCTTGACGCGAGAGGATGCCGAACACGCGCTCGACCAGAGGACCGAGCATCTCGCTCTCGAGGCGGCCGATAAGCGGGCCGAAGAGGCGCATCTGCTCGGTTGTGCGCTGGATGACCTCGGTTGCCGTCATATTGGCACGGTCGGTCATCCTGAGCAGGTCGGCGTAGAAGGTGCGCAGCACCTGCTCGCGCAATGCCTGGATGTCCTCGACGACCATCTGCACGCCCTGCAGCGACACGGGCTGCAGCATCACGCCGTCGTTGGGATTGCCGCGCCAGTAGTTTATGCCGCCGGGCTGGGTGCGGGTCTGGCCGACGACACCATCATCGCGCAGCCACATCGGAGGATCGGCCGCCTTCTGCAGCAGCTTGATCTTGGTCAAGGCCATGGCCTGCAGCATCTTCACATCGGGAAGCGCCACCATGCCCGGGCCGCGGCCGTAGATTTCGCCGGCGTACTTCGACCAGCGGGGAATGAGGTAGGGGAACTCGGGGAAGCCCGAGGTCTCGAGTTCCTCGCAGGTCTCATGCTCAAAATAGCACGAGGCCCAGGGCATGTTCTCGGTGTCCTTCTTGCCGTACTCGCGCTCCTCGCGGGGGAACACGGCATGCACGACAACGACCATCTCGTCGTACTTCTTGTCCTCGTAGAGATCCTTGACGCGGTCGGAGATTTCCCAGCCGTGCGCCTGCTTCATCTGCATCATCTGGCGCACGGTGTAGGTGGTCTTGCGGAACACTGTGTCGACACGGCCCTCGCCGTTCTCGGCGAAAACGATTTCCGACAGCGGGCGGGCTTCGAACATCAGCCCGCCGTCATCGCGTTGCCCGACGAACAGCGCCGCAGTCCCGAACGACCCAAGATCCAGGTAGACCTCGTGCAAAGCGGTGGTGAAGTTGGTCCCCGGCTGATAGAGCCGCTGCCACATCACCTCCTCGACGTCCGCCAGGTACTTCTGCACCATGGGGCTTTCGTTGAGATCGAGGGTTTCCCCGTTCTCGCCCAACTGGACGCCGACCATACGCAGCGAAAACCATTTCGAGGCGGGGTTGGTCGCCATGCCATGCAGGCCGGCCGCTAGCATCTCGTTGGCCATGATGCCGGTGGGGTCGAAGACCTTGGTCATCTTCTTTTCGCCGGCCGTGCGCATGCCGACGAAATCGATCTTGCGCGGGGAGATGACCTCGCCGATCTCCTGCCAGTGCGCCTCGACGTTGGTGCGCTCGGAAGAGCCCTTCAAATCGTCAAAGCGGCGCTTCAGCCGCTCGATGAGCTCGTCGGCTTTCTTCCCCTCGGATTTTGCCATTGAGGCTTACCCGCCCAATACTGGGGCAGTTGTAGGAGCAGCGTCGGTCACGCCGCCGGCGCCTGTGAGCATGGTCGCCGAGTATCCAGAGGTGCTGGCACGGCGAGCCGCGGTCTGGCGCTCGCGCGTGGCGTCGATCTTGGAATCCCGTTCGGGGATGGGGGCTGGGGGAGCCTGGGGTTGGGGAGGCTTGCTGCCGCACATTCGTGTCAACTCCCGCTGGTTCCGCCGAGCTCGGATCCGAAGCTCGATGCGGTTGAGGTGTTTGTCTGCGGCGCCGTGGTGGTGGTGAACATGCCCGCCTGCTCCCGCCGCGAGGGCGTCGCCTGCGTCTTGACGTCGACGGCAGCCGGTGGTGTTGAGCTTTTCGAGCCTCCGCCTCCACACATATTCAGCCTCCAAGAACGCTTGCCGTGACGCCGCCAGGCGCCGGGTTGCCGCTGCCGCCGAGCGTCTGCGGATCGACAGAGCCGTCGGCCACACGCCGCTGCGTGGCACCCGACGCTTCCGCTGCCGTATCCGCCCCACGGGTGGCGATGGTCGGATCTGGCTTGGGAGCCGGCGGGGGCGTTTGTTTCTTTCCGCCACACATCAGTTCTGTCCTCCGAGCTCGGAGCCAAAGGAAGCCTGCTGGCCCTCGGGGCTCATGGTTGCAGCATTACGCACGACGCCATCCTGATCGACGCCATAGCCCGGCTTCGCGGGCGGTGCCGGAGCAGGAGCCGGGGCGGGCGCTGCCGATTTCTTGCCGCCGCACATCAGCCGGTTGCCCCCAGCTCAGAGCCGAACGAGGTCTGCGTCTGCGAATTTGTTGTCGCGGCGAGCTTCTGCTGCCCGCTCATGTCGTTCGACTTGTCGGCAACCGCAAACGGGTTGGCCTGCGGCACCACGGGAGCGGGCGTTGGGGCTTTCTTCTTGCCACCACACATGGGATCACCCTTGGCTAGTTCCGAGCTCGGCTCCAAAAGAAGCCGGCTTCTGGTCATCGGTGGATGAGATCACGTTGGCAGCCGCTGCCCGACGCGCCGCTTCATCGGCAGCGGCCTGGGAAGCCCGTGACGTCGACATGTCAGTGACTGGCGCCGGCGCGGGGGCAGGAGCGGATTTCTTCTTACCTCCGCACATCAGGCACCTCCTGGTGTGGCAGTGGCTGATGTCGTGCCGGAAAGCTCCGAGCCGAACGACGCCTGCGAGGTCGAGACTGGGTTCTGCGCTGCCGCCAACTGCTGCTGGCTCGCCGTGCTGCCGCGATCTGCGGCGTCATAGTCGAACGTCGTCGGCGGCGTGGGCGGCGGGGGTCTCTGCTCTTTGGCCTTCGATCCGAAACACATCTCTTCGCACCCTTGCTCAAGCAGCGCTCTTGTCGGCGCGCACGAAATGCGGCTCGAGAATGGCGCTGTCCTCCTCGCGCAACCAGATGAAGCGCGTGAAATCTTCCCCGTCCTTGCCGTAACGGCGCATGGTGAACTCTCGCTTGCCGCCAGCAGCCTCGATCAGCTTGTGCGCTTCCTCATAGTCGGACTTGGAATCGCAATGGATGCGATGGCCCTTGCACACCTTGAGAATCTCGTTGGCTTCCTTGCGCGCCCAGCGGACCAGCTCTATGGCGACGTTTTTGAAGTCGTCGGTGCCGAACATCCAGATGGACCACACGCCGGGCCAATCCTCGGTGAAGGCGAGAGCCGCAGCGGGCTTGCCCTTCCACCAGGCGACCTGGCCGCGGCCTAGGTTCCTGATCTGCGCATGCGCTTCCATCGCCAACTGCAAGGGATTGTCATGCGGGCGCAGGGCGTAGATCTCCGCCTTGTCGCGCTCGCGCATGTTCATGATGATGAATTCTAGGTCGTTGTAGGTGATATCGGTGAGCATTCAGACAGGCTCTAGCTCCGCTGGTATCCCATCCCAAAGTGTGTCGATGGTCAGAATGGGTTGTAATCCAGACCCGCCGATGTCTGCCTGACCTCCCGCTCGTAGGCTTCCGGGTCGTTGATCTTGAACGGGTCGTAGCTCATGTGGGCTGTGTGGCGGTGAAGATCCATCTTCATCTCGCCGCCGGCGAACGTGAGGCATAGCGCATCCGCTTTGTTGGGGCTCTTGATGCCCCGCTTCTTCATCTCGTCCTTGGACTCGATCTTCAGCTTGCCTGAGGATTCTAGCTTGTACTTTGGGGAGACAAGCTCGCCCTTGAGAGCCAGATCCTTGGGCATGGTGACGGCGCGGGATTCAAACCACTCGCGCACCTGCCACCAGAGTTCATCCCTCAGGCGCAGATAGCGCTGCGGGTCAGCCGATGGCGCCTCGCCGACGTTGATGCCGCGTACCGGTAGACCTAATTCACGCAGGCGATCGACGACACCGCCGCCCATGCCGATCACGTCGACATTGATGGCGGATGGCTTCATCTCCAGCGGCGTCTCGCGGTACTCGCGCACGATGACGCCGGCGGTCTGCATCAGGTCGAACTTCTTCCACTCGCGCACCGGCTCGATTAGCGTATTGCCGCGGCGTTTGGCGAGTGCGGTGGAGTCATCTCCGAACCTTGCAACGTCTAGCCCCCACACCACGGCGGACTCTGAGGGCGATACGTCGCGGTCAATGGCCGCCTCGATGAGACCAAGCGGAATGACGGCGTTGTCTTCGGAGAGCGGGAAGTTGCCTTCCACGCGCACCCGGTAGACGTTTGAATCGGCGCCGTACTCGCGTTTGATCTCTTCGACGTAGGCCGCCATGCCGGGCAGGGCAACCGAGGTGCAGGGAACGTGGAACGGCTCCCAGCTCGCGGCATTCTCATGGAACGCGCGGTAGAAGTACCCTTCCGGCCGCGTCGGGTTCCCGCACATGACAACCATGGCGTTGGCGCCGGTGAGGGCGCCGCCTGCGGTCTCGAAGATGATGTCCTCGATGCCCGAGGCCTCTTCGATCACGAACAGCAGGTTTTCAGAGTGGAACCCCTGCAATGCCTCCGGCCGCTCCGGACGAGCGGTACGCGCGACCGCGAACGCGCCCTCCGGGTCGGCCTTGATGGAAACGCGCTCCACCGAGACTTCGATCATGTCCTTGAGGAAGTCGGGGAGCTCGCGCCACCATTTGGCGACCTCGGCCCACACGACATCCCGCAACTGGTCTTGAGAGTTGGCGGTAACAGGGATCTTACACGGACGGTGGAACAACAGGAACCACAGGATCAGCCAGGCTTCGAAGGCCGACTTGCCGACACCATGGCCGGCGCGGATGGCGATGCGGCGTTTGCCGTTGCCGATCGCCTCGAGCACATCTTCCTGCCAGGGCTGCGGCTTAGCCCTCAGAGCCTCTTTCACGAACAGGAGCGGGGATAGCTTCCACGCGCGGACCTTCTGTTGCCAGAGCTCCATCGATCACCTTGTGCTCGGTTGCCTCGGCGAGAGACCGGATGTAATCCTCGAACGCCACGTTGATGGTCACCGTCTGGTTGATGTCGGTGGTGGTGCGCTCGCCGTAGGTCTTGGGCTTCTCTTTGCCCATCTGCCATTTCTCGGCGTCGATCATCACCCGGGCAGCGGCTGGGTCTAAAGCGCCGAGCCGCACCTGGTCGCTGATCCAATCGATGTAGTCTTGTCTTGCATCAGCACGCTCTTCGCGCGCGCGCGCGAAATTGTCGCTGAAATCACGATAAACACGCTTCCAGCGGTACAGCGTCGACTTGTCCGGCATTCCCTCCATGGCGCATATCTCGGCCACAGGGACGCGGTTGGCGACGAGTTCGCAGATTTGCTCGCCGAGTTCTGCGCTGTAGATAGACGGACGCCCACGAGACATCAGTGCACCCGGTCCTTCTTGGCATACACAAAGGAAGCACTATCGAGGAACGTGAAGCCGCCGTAGCAGAAGGCGGCCCATGTCTCCATGATCTCGTGATGGCTTTCCTTGCGGACCTCATCGCGCCAGCGGGTGAAGTCTTCTCTTGGCATGAGGATGCCGATGGCACCGGGGTCTATGCCCTCTTCGGCGAGACGCTCATGGAAGGAGCGCAGGGCTTCGCAGATGCTAGTTGTTCGCGCCATGGACGATGCGTTGCCAGCGGTTGGCGTTGATGGGGACCACCTTGTCACCGGGTGACAGGTCTTCGGGGCGGGCGATGTCGACCTCCTTACGCTCCTTGTCGAAGCGCATGGCGTAGTCCTCGACACCTGAGAGCGCGATGAGGATATCCCAGACGGTCATCGTGGGTTTCCTTTTTGCGAGCGTGGTCGAAGGGCGATGCCCCGGAGGTGCCCCATGTCGGGCATCGCCCTTCTATTCGCGGTGTCGACGGCCACGAATGGAATTTGGCTTTGTCAGCAGGTGCCAATGTTCCCGTTCAGGCGCTTTTGGCCTTTGGCAGGGGGTGACAGACGGAATTGTTCCCGTTCGGGAACTGGACTCCATCTCGTCGCAAAGTCGGAAAACGAACAGTGCTGCGCTTTGGTATTTCCAGTCTACCTGGGGCATCTTTCCTCCGGCCCATCGTTTTTCCATGCAGCAACAGCCCTTCAGCGTCGAATAAGGGTGCGGGGCTTTGCTGATTTGGGAGGTTCGAATTGGGCTAGAAATGCAAATTGCCTCACGGGCTTTTTGAGGCTCCGGAGGCAATTCAACAGCTAACAATCAAATCAATACCGTGTAATCACGGGAAAGTCAATAATATACCGGGGATTGCCGGAAAATTCTTCGACCCTGATCATTGTTCGGCGGCTACCTTGCGCTTTGCCCGTTTGTCGGCATCGAAGACCAGGCGCTTGACCATCCCCGTGCGGTCGAGTTGCGGGCGCTCGGCGAACCGCAGCCGGTCCAGGGCGGCAAGGAACTCCTCGCCTTCGTCGCTGTCGGTTCGGATGGAGAAAAGCTTCTGTCTGGGCATGACCGGGAGACTAATCCAGCCCGTGTCAAGCGTCAATCTGTGGTAATTAGGCCGTAATCACGAAAAATTGATCGCCCAAGTGTTAATTTTGTATTGACGCCGTAATTACAGAGCCCTAATATGCAAAAGCCCGGCAGCGGCTGCAACCGCTGCCGGGCTCAATCAACCTCACCTTCCGCAAAGAAAGGAAGTCGCCATGGGTAAGTACACCCCTTGGCGGATAATGGCAATAGCCGCCGGTCTCGTTCTTACCGGCATCGAGGTCTACGGGGCTTTCGAATACCTCGTCAAACAGGAAGGTCGTCTGTCCTACCTCGTTGCTGGCGGTGCCGTCGTCACTGCCACGTCCGCCCTCCTCCCCATCCTTGCCGAGCGCCAATGGCGGGATGGTCACAAACTTCAGGCCCTGCTTTTGTGGGCCGCGCTGCTCCCAGCGTTGTCCCTCATTCTCTCAGCCGCCATTGAGCGTACTGGCGGGGCAAGAGATAGAGCCGGACAGGAGCGGCAAGCCATCGAAACCCGCATCAAGCTTGCCAAGGATGCGGTCGACGATGCCAAGTCCCGGCTCGCCAGCGCAGAAGCTGGCGTGTTGGCAGAGACCAAGGACAAAGGCTGCGGCCCCGTCTGCAAGGGTCTTAAGAAGGGAGCCGAGGAAGCCCGCAAGCAGCTTTCCGAGGCTCGGGGCGCACCGGACTTGAAGCTGGTCGTCCCGCGTGATCCTCAAGCAGTGCGGCTTGCCGCCATGCTGCCGGTCACGGAAGCCCAGGTCGCGCTCTACCAGCCGGTGATCCTGCCTGTCACCGTCTCACTCCTGGGGATCTTGCTGTTGGGCACTGGCCTCGCCGAGACGAAGCGGAAACGCCGCGTCCAGAAGGGCAAGAAGAAACAGGTAAAGCGCAAGCGTAAGCCTGCCAAGCCGAAGATGCCGGAGCCGATCCGGCGCAAGAAGCACCTAGCCCTCGTGGCCAGCAACGAGAACTAAGCATCAGCCCCGGCTCGAAAGAGACCGGGGCTTTTGTTTTGGGCTATTTCCCGCCTGGGCGGATAGTCGAGGCGCGATCACCGCACTTGCTGCCGTCTGCAGCGCGGTCTGTCGGATAGGTGCACGGGCCGGCCAGAGCCGGAAGGGCAAGGCTGGTGAGCAAAGCGGCGAGAATGAAAGTCTTCATGGAAAATCTCCCTTGCAAAGACTCGCGAGACTAAATCACCTCTCCCTGTACTGGAAGTGCAAAGCAAGCCGCTGCAGGCACTCCTGAATGATCGTTCCCCCAGCCGCGCTCTGCTGCACACGGTTTTTATAGGAGGATCGAGCGCCGATCGCCACCTGCGTCACCTCTTTGCTGTCGTCAATCACAGCGCGGATGAATAGCTCCCGCAGTTGCTCGTCCTCTGTCACCCTTCCGTCCTTGCGCCTGACGCCGACGACAGCCTCGAGAGCTAGCTTGTATTCCCTCGATGCCAAGAGCTGGCGCTGTGAGGCCGGGAGGCGCTGAGAAGCTTCGGTGGCCTGGGAATATTCCCCGTAGGAGGAGACGCCGGCGCTCGAGCCCTGGGCTGCGAAGTAGAGCTCGCGGATTTTCTCCGCCGCTCGGTGGAGCTCCATCGACAGCAGCCCGTCCCGGTGCATGATGTCGACCAAGGTAACCGCCCTTTTGGCGCGCTCTACCGTGTGAACTTCGCCGGTGTCCGGGTCCACATGCTCAGCGGCGAGAATGGTTTCCATGTGCCGTTTATGGGCGGCGAGCTTTTCCAGGGCGTTGCCTTCCCGCCCTTTGCGCATGCGGGCGATGTCGGCATCCATGGCTTTGTTCTCGCGCTCTTTCTGACGTTTCAACGGCGTCGTCAAACAGGGGGTGTCCTATTTCGAGTTGTATGGGGTTTCACGTGAAACGCTGGAGCGCTTGCGCCGTTGGTTGCGGCGTTTCTCGAGCTCATTTTTGGCCTGACACTCCGGACAATATTTCCTTGGTCCTTTCCCTTTGAGAAGGGGAGTGCCACAGGGGCATTTTCTTTCCGGTGATGCGTTCTGCTTCATGTTTCCACTGCGCGACGATCTGAACTTCTTGAGGAGACAGAGCTAACCCTGCTCCATTACCGACTGCGGTTTGAAGACGGGTGTCGAGGTTCATGGGCCATACGCCAGCGTAGGCGCCCCTTCGTGCTTCCAGTGCCCGTGGTATTTGTCTTCAGCCGCCTTCCGAGCAGTTATCGCCTCTTCCTTGGTGGCGAAGTAGCCGAGCACGATGGACCGCTTGTTGACGCATATCTGCGCCTTCCACTTCTGCTGGGGCTTGAACCAATAGACGCCCTTCACGCCCGATGTGCTGTTGCGCTGCGCCCCGCGGTTAGCGTGGTTCTGTTGGTTTGTCGCTTCGCGCAGATTGCAGACGCGGTTGTCCGCTTTGTCGCCGTTGATGTGGTCAAAGCGATTTCGCCGCGCGCGGCCTTGCCGCGCGTTACCAGCCACCGGAACTCGCCGGACGTGGCATTGTAGGACAGGGCGTCTCTAATCTGCTTCATGGCGCGTACGCTATGGTTGGAGGGCCTTCATGTTTCCAATCCCAAATCATCCAGCAGTGATTGAAGCTCGGGCTGGCTTTCGGTTTGCCGTTCTCTTCGACGAACCACGCGATGCGCTTCATCAGCACGAGCTTTTTCGAGAACGCCGGGCAATCGCGGAAGAGATAGGCCCGGCCTTTCGCGTGGTCGAAATCGGTGCGCAACAGCATCGCGACGAGGCCACCAACCGGCTCCATCAATCGCAGCGCGTGCTCGCAGAACTCGGTAGCCAGTTCGTATGGCGGGTTGGTGATGATCCAATCCACTGGCCACGGAGGCCTTTGCTCAAGGAGAAAATCTGTCCCGAGTGCAATATCTGACGCCATCACGTCGAATGATTTCATCAGAGCGTCCCGCATCTTCCCACTGCCGCAGGCTGGCTCCCACACCGCGAGGCGTGACGATGGCAACGGCAGATGCGGGATCAGCGCCTCCGTCACCCACTCTGGGGTTTCGTACAGGTCGCGCTCCTTGCGCGCGTAGCCGCTTTCTCTCTGGCTCATCTCACTTCCCCGTCGCTGCGCCTTCAACGAACTTTGCCTTGCAAGGTCTGGCGATGATCTCGCATCGATACATCACCTGACCCATGGTTTCCCCGATGGATGTCCTCCCACACCGCGAGATGAAATCCTTCGCATGCGACAGATCGAGGAACGCTTCGCCGTAGTCGTAACGGACACGCTCCATAAAATCTTTCTTGGCTGCGTCGAGAGCGCCTTCCGTCCCGATCCATTGTGTCCCTAGACCACGCACTTTGCCGACACAGACGACGCCCTCTTCCTCCATACTGCGATAGAGGCGGACGGTTTCCTTGTCAGGCTCTCGTTTGACGTGGCGACGGGTTTTCTTGATCTTCCTCGGCTGGTGATAGCCATCCCCTGACAAGGACCAGTCTAGGTCTGTGGCAGATGCTGGCAAGGAGATGGTAGTGAGTGACAAGGTCATGATCACGCAGACGGCAGCGCGCCCGCATGCGTTGAGAAAGTCACCCCGTCGTTGCGTGAAGGCCATGATCGTCATCCCCCAACCCTGCTCAACACTGGATGCTGCTCTTCGTGTATCTCTTGTGCGATACGGGCGATCCTGTCATCTGCTTCCAGTGCTGGTCTGATCTCGACTTCTGCTTCGATGGGATCGGCACTTGCCACCATCAGCCCGATCGCGTGACGCTCCCACGCCCTCCTGCACTGGATGGCTTTCTCGGTGCGCTGCAATTCTTCGATGCAGGCGGCGTTGGCATCGTTGAAGCGTCTCAGCACATCGATCTTATGCTCCACCTCCTCAGTGCTCTGCCTAGTCATGGCGTTGACGGATTCTTCCTCTGCTCTGCGGAGGAGTTCTCTTAGACCTGGTTGTTGAGAGTAGTCGTCCATGGGGTTGTTCCTTCAGTTCATTGCCTTGTAGCTCACGCGCGCCACTTCAGGTCCGCGCCCCGAAACGACACGGACAACAACCGTTAGCCACCGCCAGCCTTTGTCCGTGTGCACTGGGTGCCACGCAAACCACGGCCCGCCGATTTCCCACCATGCCATATCTCGGCTCCTTGATATTGACGCCTCGCCTTACGTCGGCTCGGCTACGCTGCGCGTGCTGGCTTCATGCACATACTTATGGACGGTCGACGGCGACTTGAGGCCGAACAACCTCGCTACCTCGCGATAGCTTTTTCCTGCCACTACTAAGCCAGCCATGGCTTTCTTCTCATCGTCGGTCACATCTCTTCTGTTCCCGACGCCAGCGACCAGTTTTAGGTTGGCTATCTCATCGTCCCGCACAGCCACCTGCGCCCTAAGCTCTTCTCTCCATGCGTCGTCACTCTCACGGAAGGCATGAGCAATCATCTCGATCTCGTCGCAAAAACCATTTCGCCGTTCCTCGTCGAGCAAGGCAACCAGCTCCCTAGATCGTTGTTCCGGCGTCTTCATCTTCTCTTCCCTTCATCGAGCGTTAGCGAGATAGCCGAAAGGGTTACATGGCTGCGTCAGCCTTCCCTCGTGCGTACATGGCGTAGCGGCTGTCGTACTCGCTCTCAACAGCGGCGGCGTACTTGTCTGGGGCACTAGCGTTGCAGCTCACAGTGAACGAAGACACAGACCCGCCATTCGATGAGAGATATTGATAGTACGGCCGCGTTTCCCACCAACGCGGCCAATACCGCTCAAGGTAGACAGGATACGTCACTGGTTTGCCGTCGATCTCAGCGACGCGCGCCTTGATGCGCTTCCACTGGTCGTCGGTTGGCGTGCCTTCGAGTGCTTCGGTGAAGCCATCGAACCATGCTTTGAACTCTTGCGGTGTCATGCTCTTTCTCCTTGTTTGCCTTCATCGCGAAGCGATCTAGTGAGGGCTGGCGGGGCCTGCCAACAAACCCCGCAAAGCGCTCCGAGGGGTTACGGGTGCCGCCTTATCCTTGCGGTCCGGTCCTCG
>QZKR01000020.1 GCA_003598065.1 Myxococcales bacterium
CTCGCGCAACATCGTCACCTGTTCGCGCAGACGGGCATTCTCATCGGCCAAAGTGCGCCCGACCTTGATCGCCAAATCCGTTCGATTGCCCATCGCCCTTACTCCGACATCATGGTTTTATCGAGTGCCGCTATCGCTTCGCGCAGGGTCTTGGCCGCGTCCCCAGATACCCCGCCAGTAACCAGCACGTTCGAAACCGCCCCGCGAAACATGATGACTTCCTGAACGAATGCATCCAGGCTGTCCACGAAGTCATGCTTGACTGCGAACAGCGGCTTCACGTCTTTCTTTCGTGCCATCGCCCTCTCCCTTGATTGACAATCGCACCATGCCATATCGTAACCCGTCCGTCAACCCCTATTTTACGGTTGACGCGGCGGGGACGTGATGGTATGAGAATCCCGGCATGGCTGGCAATCAGCTTACTACGCTGCGACTAGTAGGGGAGTGTTAACCGAGTGCGGAATCGTCCAGGACGCAAGGAACGGGCACGGGTAAAGAAGCATCACCGCGGTGAAACGTGGTGTGGCGAGTGGGGCGCCGGTACCGACTTTGTGAAAATGGGCGAGAAGAAGTACCGGCGCTGGCTTAAGGTCAGATTCGGACGGAACGCACGCACGGTGGCACGCCGAACTGAACGCCAGCGGAAATGTCCCGATATGGCCCCAACTGAGGGACAGCCGGGTAGCGACCGGCCCATGCAATATTGAGGTAGTATGAACAAGCTCCGCAAATGGCGCCGCCGGGAAAAACTCTCGTTAACGGATGTCGCCAGCCGACTCGCCGTTACCAAAGGCGCGGTATCCAGGTGGGAGAACGGGAACCGGACACCATCCCGCCCCCTCCTGTTCGCGATTGAGACCATGACTGGCGGTGAGGTGCCGGCGAAGGGGTGGCTGTGAAACACCAGCATTTCACCCCTGAGGAAGATGCTGTGATCCTGGCCTTGGCGACAAAGGCGAAGACCTACAAGAAAACCCCGCCTTGGCAGAAGATCGCCGACACAATTAAGCGGCCACACGGCAGCACGATATATGCCAGATATCAGTTACTGATCGGTGCCCCCAAGAAATGGCCGAACGAACCATCGATCCCACTACCACCGCCGCCGAAACCACGACACCACCCACAATTCGCCGATCCCTCGCTTGAGGCTAAGGCCAAGGCGAGGCGGGCGTTTTAACGAATGTGCCATGAACGCAATCCATCCAATCCATCATAGCATGCTTATCCGGTTAACGCACACAAACGTTGAGGTATACTAGATGACGCGCAATAAGTTGGCCGCCGAGCTTCGAAAGGTTGCCGCGATAGCCTCGCCGGACAATGCGGCGAAGTACGAGGCTTTCGCGAAGCGCGCGGAGACGGGCGAGTTCGATGACTATGCCGACACCTATGTCTGCCCGATCACCCAACTCTATTCGGAACTGATCGCCGCAGGCTTTGCCAAGTTTGCCGCCCGCGTAGCAAACGGCGAGTTCGACGCCACGAAAGAAGAAAGCGACGAATGGGCGCGCAGCCCATCCGGTCAGGACGCCGCGAAGCGTCTGTTGCCGGAAATGCGCGAGATTTTTGGCCTGAAACTGAACAACTAGGGGAACCGCAATGTCGCCCGAGATCAGCAACCAAGAAGCTATCGAAATGATGAACCGCTGCAAGCAAGAGATTATTGGCATGCGGGCAACAATCGATCGCCTCAAGCCCAAGGCCGATGCTTACGACAATCTCGTTGTCGTGCTGGGCCTACTGCCCCGTCCGAGCATCGGCATGGGCGAGGATTTGGTTTGGATCATCGACAAGCGCATCCGGGAATTGACATCGACTAAAGATGAATAAGATGTTCCTCCAACTCCCGATCCCACCTACCGCCAACAACCTGTTCGCCACCGGCCGCAGGAACGGGAAATTCTGCCGTTTCCGGACAAAAAAGTATCTGGCTTGGCAGAAAGAAGCCGGGTTGATGTTGCAGACATCGAAGAAAATCCGGTTTGCCGGCGAGGTCGAAATCGAGATCACGCTCCCAAGTAACATCAGGGGCGATATCGATAATCGAGTCAAACCCATATTTGATTTACTCGTCAAGTATGGGATCGTTTGCGACGATAGGTACATCAGGGATTTCCATGTGACCCGGCGCGGGACAAACGCATACGCGCTGATATCGGTGGTGAACGCAGACCCGCCCAAGAAACTGCCGAGCTACCGCGATGTCAGGGGCATCCTGAAAGGCAAGCCATGACCGCCGACGTGATCCCTTTTGCCCCACCATCGCCGATAGCAACGAGGGCAGCAGCATTGGATACCGATGCGGCGTGGCGGGATTTCGAGCGAGCGCATCGGGACTTTATTCTGGCCCCGCTCATGCCCGGATTAGCCTTGGCCGCGGTGGCAACATACAATCGGTGGGTTCTGCTGGCAACCCGCAGCGATACGCTATCATATACCGACATCATCGATGATGATCCGGGGACGGTATGAAGCGTCGGGTTCATCAACCGAACAGCCCGATGCACGGCTGGACAATCGAGGCAACCGACACCGAATGTATGGGGGTCAAGACCTATGACTTCGAACGAGACGGAATCAGCTACCGAGTCCCCCGGGATTGGTGCCCGCCGACCGTGGGGAACAGCAAAGGAATTGGTGCGCGAGGCGATACGCCTAAAGCCTGAGTTATCTATCAAGGACATCGCGGCGGAAACAAAGTTGGCGCGGGAATACGTTTCGGCCTGCCTGCGCCGGCTGGCGAGGGAAAAAACCAAGCCATTGGTTTACCATCGCAGCAAAATCCAGGGTGATAGATGACCCGCCGCCAGCGTGAGCTATGGGATTTTATCCGGGCCTATTGGCAGGAGCACGGCATGGCACCGACCTACGATACCATGGCTACTGGAATCGGGCTCCGGAGCAAAAGCCAGGTATTTTATCTCATCAAACGACTCGAAGATCGGGGGCATGTTCGATGCGTAAAGCTGAAAGGCGGGACAACCCCGATCCCTCTCTATCCGAGGGCGATTGCGTCAAACACGTCAGGTGGTGCCGATCACAGGGCTGGACGCCGACCAGGATAATTCGATCAGTCGGGCAGCCGGTCCCCGAGAATCCGGGCTGGGATGATGCCGCGGTAGGACTCATGCGGTCGGTGGGGATATGGTAGTAAGATGAAAAAACCCGACATTTGGATGCCGCTTTACATAGGCGATTATCTTGCCGATACCATCGGATTAAGCCATGCCCAGCACGGGGCCTACTTGCTCGCCATTATGGCATATTGGCGCAAGGGCGGGCCATTAAGCGAGGCCGAAGCACAGGCAATTATGGGGTCAGAGGCGGCAAGTTTGGCGCGGTTTTTCAATATCACCGATGACGGCTGGTCGCATAGCCGAATCGATTCCGAACTCGCATCCGCAGAGACAAGGCGAGAAAAAAAGTCGCAGGCCGGTCGCAAGGGTAACGCGGTGCGATACAACTGCGACAGCACCGATACATCAACCGGGTCGCAATGCGATAGCACAGCGATCGCAAACCCTCGCTCTTCACCTTCACCTTCACCTTCACCTTCACCTTCACAATCAGAACCACAATCAGTTTTGGCGTCGCAAACGACGCCAGACCAAACCCGAGATGATCTTCTCGCTGTCCCGGAGTTCTTGGACAAACGCCGGGGTTCCAGGTTGCCTGACGGCTGGCAGCCCAGCCCCGAATTGCTGGCATGGGCGAACACCGAATGCCCGATCGTTGATTGTGTGTACGAAACCGAGAAATTCACGGATTTTTGGCGGTCACAAGCCGGCGCGAAGGCGCGGAAAACCGATTGGGACGCGACATGGCGAAATTGGATGCGAAAGGCGGGCGAGAATGGCAAAGGCAGTCGCGAAAACGGATTCATCGCCATCGCCCGTGGCTATACCGGAGATTGAGAAGTGGTTGACATTCCTTGGAATTCTATGCGCCGGCCGGATGCCAGCAGACGAGGCAAGAACCAAAATCCATGCCTACGCGCCAGGTCTGGCCGGGTGGCGGGCGACAGTGTTTACGCGGGAATCCGCGTACTGGATTGCGAAACACCTGACATGGTTCCCGTCGTTCGGTGAGTTGGACAAACTGCTGCACGACTTCAACGCCGAGGTTTTGATTCCGCGACTGCCGAAACCACCATATCTATCGGCACCGATTCATGAACCGCCAACACCGGAACAAATCGCGCGGGTCAAGGTTGTGGCGGATAAGACCAGAGCAGCGCTGCTCGCGACTTCGGAAAGGTTGTCCATGAACAGGCCCGTGCGGGGCACAGGATCGACGTCTGATGCCCTATAGTGCGCCTACGGAATCCCCCTACAATACATCCTCAATCCCTTGCCACCGTCGTTTGGCAATCACTAATAGCTCTGCTCGCATTGTTTCTGGAATCGGCCGGGCGCCGGAGGCCCTGCGGTGTAGGGTCCGGCGGGAGATGCCGAGATCGCGCGCCATTGCTGTGACCCATTGGCGGCCGTACAGCGCCTCACCGATGCGGCGGAGTTCGGTGGGGGTCATTTGCCCCACTCCTCTGCGGCTGCTCGGATGCGCTCTTTCATTTGTTCAAATGCTGCTTTTTCGCCGGCCGCAAAATTGGTGGTTGTAGTCATTTTTGTTTCAGCAAAAAGCGCCCCGATATGGCATTCTTCGGCCATTCTCTTCGCAAACTCCCATACCGCTGCGCGCTCGCGTTCCTTAACCTGTTTATCATTCCAAAACACGTTGCCGCATACTGGATTCCCCTCATGTATGCCATCGCTCATTTCTTCTCTCCGTCCAGTGCGCGCAGGGCGCTGAACAAATTGGCCCAATCATCATATTCGAGCCTTTTGTTGCTGGCCGCTTGCCCCATACGTCGTGCCGCCTTGGTCACCGCCTGTTCCAGCTTCACCCGCTCGGCGACATCGGCGGGGGCGAGGGCGGACTGTATCGCATCTAGCAAATTTACATATGAATTGTTAGCCTGTTTCAATATCTCATTCTTCCGCCGCACCAGTTCACGCAGCGCGGCGTTCTCGGCTTCAAGCTCTGCAACATATTTGTGCGATACAGAATCCATCGCCAATGTTTCGTCGGTCATTCCATTTCCCCTTTCAGCGGTTCACACAATCCGATTTGCCCGAAGGCAGCCAAGCGCACAGCCTGGACAGCCCCGGGTTTCGTTCGAACAGGGCGCGGTCGGCCTCGCTCAAACCCGATTCTGTCAGATGCGAGTGATGGAATTCGTACCCGGCATGTGGTACCTTAAAGGCTGCCGCAAGCATGTTGGGTACATGGACCCGATGGCCGTAACCTTGAACGATTTCAGAGACATACCCGTTAGGATGCGTGATCACCGCACATTCATGGGGGGCACAGGCCAGCAGGGCGGCCAGCAGGGCGGCGGTCATGGCTCACTCCCTCTGGTCCGGTGGCGCTGGCCGCTTCGGCGTTCCCCTGCAAAGCTGCATCCATTTGTCCATCGGGTTGCCCTTCGCAGACGCAAAAACGTTGATCTCGGATATTCCGCACCGGCCGATAACCAAGGCGTGGCCCTCAGGGTATTCCAAGAACGGCTCGCGGCCGTTCGCTTCGCACCAATCACGGTATGTGCGGGAGACGTGGCCGAAATCGTAGCTCTCGCGAATCGTCTTGTTCTCGCGCGCCAGCGTAGTTCGGATGCACTCTTGCTCCGCCTTGGTCAATTCCCGATAGTAGGGGCCGAATGTCAGGCCGCCGATTCGATAGGTATATTCGGTCGAGAAGCCAGAACGGTGTTTCATAGCTCACTCTCCCCGTGCCGGATGAGTCCACGCCAATCCGAGCTTGCGTGCGCAATCAGGCCCAATCGGGTGCGCCCCGCAATCGCCAGAATCGGGCGTATAGTTGATTTCATCGGCCGGATGCAATACGTAGGCGCCGCGCGTTGAAGTCAAGGAATTTTGTCCGCATAGCTCACTCTCTCGCTTTTTCTGCGACTGTTTTGGCGCCAACATCGGGCAAATAAGACCATGCCACATTTGATACCTTGAAACGATTCCCAGTTAATGGCTGGCGTATGAAATCATTCTCCCTTTCAACACGTTTCAGGAAATACACATCGCGCATGGCGCTCTCGACATCAGGATATGTGCACCTTGAGTCTGGAACCGTCACGCCGACGAGCGGACCATCGATAAATGTCTTGTCGTGAAAGACTATGATTTTCATGGCCGGATTCGACGGTATAATATATGGGAATTATATACATGACTCCCTTTTCCACAGCTAAGCCTCATTTTCTTTCCTCGCCTTGGCCGCGCGCCGCTTACGCTTCTTCGCGGACTTCGATTTGGGCTTGGGGCGATAGGCGAGAACCACGTCAGTTATCGCGTCGAGGGCTTTGGGCGGCTTGGGACGTTTCATGGCTTTGCTGCCGCGTGCTTTTCCCACGCACGATCAAGCAGGGCTTTGTCTTCTGGCGTTAAAGGCTCATCGCGTTCGGCCAAGTCCGAATCTTGTGCACGTATTTCGGACAACTCGGCCCGAAGCCGCTGATTGTCCTCACGCACGGCCTCCAAGAGATTGCGAAGCTGGATGGTATCCTCAGCACGGCGCGCGTAAATCAGTACCTGGTTAGCTAGGGCGCTGTTTGCCGATTCCAGCTTTTGAACCCTGGCGAGAGCTTTTTCGAGCGCATCGCGGGTGCCTTCCAGCATCTCAGCAAGGCTGTCATTGTTCGGGATAATCATAGGACACCTTTCATGATCGCAGGCAAATCCAAGCACCTGCATGTTTGTCGCACCGCAGTCTGAGCAATAGCGTCTCATCATTGGATCAGTGCCTTGTAGGTCAGGCGCTTGCCCTTCGTGCCGCTCACAAAGCTTTCCAGCCGCTCCATGGTGTGACGCTTCACGTTGCCGTCATTCAGACGGAAGGCAAATTCGTCAACGTAGCGGCCAAGGTGCTTTTTGCTGGCGTGGTGATAGACGCCAATCAGGCCGCGCTTCATGACCGCGAACACGCTTTCAACGCCGTTGGTGGTCACGCTATCGCGGACGTATTCGCCTTCGCTGTGGTTGACAGTTTCGTGGTTGAAGAACAGCCCGCCAAGGCCACGGTAAACGCCAGCTTCATCGGTGTGCAGCGTGGAACCGGCGGCGACGTGTTGGTGAATTTTGGTGTGCAGGGTCGCCATGTCGGCATCTTCAACCGCCATGGCTTTCATCTTGCCGCCGCGCTCGCGCATGGCGACAACGGCAGTCTTGCCGACCGTCCCGCGACCGGCTTTGAGCTTCTTGGACTCGTGCTTGTTCTTTTCGATGCCGCCGACATAGGTTTCGTCGATTTCGACGATGCCTTGCAGTTTGGTCAGGTCGTCGCCGCAGGCTTCGCGAAGGCGATGCAGGACGAACCAAGCCGACTTTTGCGTAATCCCGATTTCCTTCGCCAATTGCAGGCTGGAAATGCCCTTGCGGGCCGTGACCAGCAGATACATCGCGTAAATCCACTTGTGCAGCGGGACATGGCTGCGCTCGAAAATGGTTCCCGTCCGCACCGTAAAATCCTCTTTGCACTGGTTGCAGCGGAAGTAGCCGCCCGCCCGCGCCGTGATCCGCTCGCCAAGGCCACAGACCGGGCACTTGGGGCCTTCCGGCCACAGACGCCCCTCCAAATAGACCCGCGCCGTCTCTTGATCCGGGAACATCGCGAACAACTCAAAGGTGGAAATCGTGGACTTACTCATGACCCATATCCCTCGTTTCTATGGGCAAAATCTAGTCAAAAATGGCGAGGGAGTCAAGTATATAATTCCCTAATATATGGAAGTGTTGTCATGGTTATTCTCCCTGTGCTTGGTGGGTCCACCCCAATCCGAGCTTGCGTGCGCAATCAGGCCCAATCGGGTGCGCCCCGCAATCGCCAGCGTCGGGCTTGTAATTGGCTTCGTCGGCCGGGTGCAGCACGTAAGCGCCGCCGCCGATCAAGTGGACCATGCGATAAGGCGTGCCCGGCCTGATGTCGCGCTGGCACCGGCAGCAAAATATATTCGTTTTCGGCTGATGCCGCGCGTTGAAGTCAAGGAATTTCGTCCGCATAGCTCACTCTCCCCGTGCCTTGGCGATGGCTGGCAGTTCCCGGACGATATTGTGTCGGGTGAAAGTCATCTTCGGCCTCCTTGGTTGATTGTCACAATATAGCGACCGGCGGGGCAGGAGTCAATAAGGAAGATATTCATGGCGAAGAAAAAAGCGCTTTCTCGGAAGCCTGAAGAATCTGATCTCGGGCCACCAGAACCTACAGCCAGGCTTGAACGCATTATTGACCAAGCTGCGGCATTTCCCCGTGTCCGGAGACGGATTGAGAATGTGTTGGATTACTACAAGGCGAGCGATCGGATATCGGCGGACCAACACAAGGCAGGAATGACATTCAGACGGTTATGGATTCTCGCGAATCAGCTACCGAAAATCATTAGTCGATACGATCGAATTGGACATGGAATTGAGGTACTTTGTGAACGGCAGGTCGAGGCAAAAGGCGAGATAGACAATATTTTACGCAAAATGACCGTTGAATGTCGTGATATCACGGTAACTGTATGTGGGTTGGATACACCTGCCGGGCGGGGAAAGATGGATTATCTTCGAGCCGGGCTGGACATAATAGGTAACTACAAACCGCTTGCGTGAATAAACGGGATATGGTAAAGACGATGGACCATCAGAAATTATGTCCATGGGAAACCGTCAAACCAAGCCCGGTGTTGATTGGGAATTGATCCGGCAGAGAATCGCGGCCGGCGAGAGCCTGAGAGAGATCAGCAAAACGGCCGGATGTTCTCATGTGGCAATCAGCCGGAGAGCCAGGCGGGAGGGATGGGCGGTAATCCCGGCGGCAGCACATTGGGACAAGCGGATTCGGAAAACCGGAACGGCTCGTAAATTGGCCGCTGCCGAACAAGGCAAACCAGGCGCCGGCTATTTGAAGCGGTACGGTTTGAGAACCCCCGAAAACATTTCGATAATCCTAGAACAATGCAAGCTGGGCGCATCCGAGCGAGTGATAGCGGCTAAAATCGGCATGAGTCTAGGCGGATATCAGGCATGGGTCGAATCCGATGCCGAACTCAGAACCCAGATCGAAGATGCTCAGGCAGACTTTGCATGTCGTCACCTCGATAGCGTCTCAAAAGCCGGATACAGAGGTGATTGGAAGGCTTCAGAGGCTATCCTGAAAAGGCATAAATTGACGCGCGAAGACTGGAGCGATGGTCAGGGTAAGGTTGCCGCCCAACTTGCAGTCCAGATCAACATTGGCCGAGCTTCTCCTGACGAACAGCCGCAAGTCATTGAGATATCTGGTAAAACGGCGGATTAGCCCGTGCCTGCTTTCCATAATGCATCTTATCCGGTCGTGGTTAATAGGCCGTACACGAATGAAAGTGCGGTAATCTGATACCGACCTTTGGTGTCTGGCCGCCGTCGCGCCCGCGCGGCTTCGGCCTCATTCACACCCCCGTTTCGGTTTCCGAATTCGCTTACCTCCGTTCTAAAAACAAAATCCGCGTGGGTTCCCGGCTACCTGCGGTTGTGATTTTCGCCCGTTTCTGGTCCTGTTCCGGACTTCGGTGCCAGAAATCCCGTGCTGACACCAGTTTCGCGCTACTTCTGATAGAAGGATGATGTCGGTGACCCTATTGTTGTGCGCCGCTGCTCTATTAGGAATGTGGTGGCTTGGGGTTTACGGGCTTATTCTGTTCGGGCAGATTACATTGCCGCTTCACCGTTATTTTAGTGTTCGGGCCGGAGGTCCCTCTTGGGGGGTAGATGAACAGTTTTCCAGGAAGATGACCGGGCTTGGGGCGATTCTGGCGGCGTGTGTTGCCATACCGGGAGCGACTATTATTTTTCTGCTGGGGCCATGATGCCTGAACCGAAGGAGATCAACATTAACGCCTTTGTCGGGGCATCTCCTTCCGGTACGTTCAGCCTTGTAATACAGTTGGATGGATTCAGGGATCATGAACTGGCCACCAGATGCGGCGAAGCTCTCCTGGGGCTGATCTACGAGAATCTGAGACAGAACGCCCCTACCACTGAGGTCGAGCAATGAACGGTTCCCAGAGCCGATCCAAGCGACAAAAGGTCGAGAAGGTCATGGGGGAGTACAAGCGGGGTGAGCTTCACTCCGGCAAGAAGGGCCCCGTGGTCAAATCCAGGAGTCAGGCCGTAGCGATTGCGATGTCCGAGGCGGGTATCGGAAAGAAAGGATGATTGGCAATGTACGCCGGCATGAGATTTGGCATCAGGGCGGTTTTAAGAAATGGGACGACCATTGAATTCGGCTGGTCTGACAGTGAGGATGTCGTTCGTATTCTTTTCGGAAAATTCAGGTCAGCATTATTGGAATCGGATGATCGGCGTTTGGGGAGGCCAATTTGGCATCCTGATAGCATTGATGTGTTTCTGGACTTGAGCGAGATTGCTGGCGCATCAATCGTTTCCAGAGTTTATTGAGGCCAGATGAAGAAGAAATGACCCCGTGAAGCCCTGCAAGCACAAATACGACCGAAAACTCCTCAGGGAACACGAGTATATGTGGGATAATTTCAGTGATCCATCAAAGTACATCCCTGGAATGTTGTATTACAGGCCGTGTCGGCTATGTGGAGACCGGAAGCTGGTCAAGTGGGTTGCTGATTGATTGTTCTCGATTACACCCCGCAACCAAGACAGAAACTGCTCCATGAAACTCCGGCGACGTTCATACTCTACGGCGGTGCTGCCGGGGGGGCGAAAAGCCACGGACTGCGCTGGGATTTGTACGGTTGGTGTCTGACAGTTCCAGGTATCGACTGCTTCCTTTTCCGCAAAACACTTCCTGAGCTTGAGGCGAATCACATCCGCAAGATGCGTGCGGAGATTCCCGGCTCCATTGCCACCTACAACGAGTCCCGCAAGAGACTAGAATTCCTGAACGGTTCCGGTCTGAATATGTGTTTCTGCGAAACCGACGATGATGTCGTGAAGTACCAGGGCTCGGAAATGCATGTCTTCGCTTTTGACGAGGCTGCTCTTGCGAAACCCGATCACCTGGCCTTCCTGCTGACCCGTAATCGACTCGGGGGATTCCAGGAGCGAATCCCGCCGCAATATCGCCATCTTCTGCCGAGGGCCGTGTTTTCCTCCAACCCCGGAGGCCCGGCGCACAACTTCCTGAAAGAGAACTTCATCGACCCCGCTCCGGCGGAGACGGTCTTTCTCCATCCCCTGTACAGGCGGAAGACCATCTTCATCCCGTCCTCGATGAAGGACAACAAGTACCTCGATACCGGGTATGAAAACCAGTTCGTCGGGCTGCCCGAGGAACGGAGAAAAGCTCTCGTCGAGGGAGATTGGGATGCCATTGTCGGACAGGCTCTTCCGATAGACCGTTCCGTCCACATGATTGGTCCATTCAAACCTCCACCCCATTGGACGAAGTTCATGGCGATGGATTGGGGTACGGCGAGGCCGTTTTCCGTTGGCTGGTACTGCGTCTCGGAGGGGACCGAGGTCGAGTGGAAGATCGGGAATTGGGGGAAGAGATATCTCCCCGCGGGGTCAGTGATTCGGTATCGGGAATGGTATGGCTGGAACGGCAAAGCCAACCACGGTTGTCGGATGGAATCCCCGGCAGTAGCGAAGAAGATTCTCGAAATCGAAAACGGGGAAAACATCGATTACCGTATTGCTGATGGTGCGATGTGGGCCAAAACAGACGGCCCCTCTCCGGCTGAGAGAATGCTTGAAGCTACAGATGGCAGACTGGCCCTTCGCTCCACAGGGGCCAAGGACCGCAAGATGATGTACGCCGAATGCATTGCGAGACTCATGGGGCAGGACGGCCATCCGATGTTCTTTGCGACATCTGATTGTAAGCATTTCTGGAGAACGGTTCCAGTATTGATTACAGACGAAATAGACCCCGACAAAGGGCCGGATACAAAGATGGAGGACCACGTATACGATGAATGGTCCTATGCTATGCGTTCTCGTCCCTTCATTCAGACGAAGGACGACAGATGGTATCAAGAGAACTACGAAGATTTGAAAAATCTTAAGCCGATTGATCCGTATGCAACATAATCCTACCGTCTATATTACCGAACATATCAATTCCAAGGTAGTTGGTTCGGCCTTTGCGGAAGGCTGCGGGGGCCGGATAGCCTCACCCGTTCGGCTTCTTGATGGGCCGGCAGTCGTATATGGAATCCTTAGAGGATGCGGCGACATCATACGCCAAGCCGAGTGGGTGGGGCGGGATTTCTTCCATATTGACCTCGGGTATTTCAAACGGGGTCACTATGAGGGTTACTACAGAGTTACGCAGAACGCCTTCCAAGCCGATCTTGACGATGTTCTCGTAAGACCAGACAGGTGGGAAACCCTAAAAATCCCCCTTCGTCCATGGAAAAGGACGGGACGGAACGTAGTCGTATGTCCGATGACGGGAGCCGTGGGCGATTTTCTCAACATCAATACGAGAAAATGGATCGAAACCGTTACCGACGAATTGAGGAAGTATACCGAACGCCCAATAATCGTGAAGCCTAAGGGCGATGTCGATATATCCGAGATGTTTGAGGACGCGTGGTGTGTTGTCACACACTCATCGAATGCTGCCGTGGATGCGGTTTTAGCCGGAGTCCCCGTCGTGACCCTGGGGGATTCGGCCTGCGAACAGATTTCTTGGGGTTTAAGTGATATCGAATCTCCATTCTGGCCTGAACGGGACTGGTGGTGCCATAAACTCGCCTATCATCAGTTTACTCTTGATGAATTCCGTAACGGCGTGGCATGGAAAATCCTTCAGGAACACGATGTTTGAAGTCATCACCATCGAAGGAATCCAGTATCCGAATCACTCTGATGCTCAGAGATGGTATGACCAGCTTCAATATCTGAAAATCGGCCTTTCATACGTCAAGAATTTCGACCTCGCCATTGATGGTGGAGCGTTTGTCGGGGCATGGACGCGGGAAATGGCGAAAAGATTCAAGAAGGTTGTTGCTTTCGAGCCCGACCCGCAGAATTTCGAGCTTCTGAAGCGAAATACGAAGGAATTCGATAACGTTTTTCTTCACAACGCCGCTTTGGGCGACCAGAACACGAAAATCGGCCTTGACGGCAAGGTTCCGTGTTCAAGATACATCATTCCGGAGGGCGAAATCCAAATGCTAAGACTGGATTCGCTCAATCTTGCCCCAACATTCGTGAAATTCGACCTTGAGGGCACTGAAATCTTCGCTCTCCGTGGAGCAGAACAGACCCTGAAGGCATATAAGCCAGTTGTTCAGATGGAATACAAGGACAGGGTGTGGGATCGATACAATTCCGGTGATCCGGAAAGGCTTTTGAAATCATGGGGCTGGAAATTCCAGGAAAAGGCCCACGTTGACCGTATCTACACATGGACCTGATCGAACAGTACCGGATGATGCATGAAGCCGGGAAGTTTCCCGGTTTTTCCTGTCTCCCTCATCTGAATGAGATCGGTCTTGCGATCATGCGATCGAGATCGAAGACGCTTCTGGACTATGGCTCAGGTGACGGGCAGCAGTACTCTCTTGCCAAGCTCGACAAACGCTGGGGTGTTGAGGTCACCTGTTACGATCCAGCGGTGAAGAAATTCGAGACGAAACCATTTCGGAAATTCGATTTCGTTCTCTGCTGTGACGTTCTTGAACACATTCCGGAAGAGGGCATTGGCCCGGTTCTCGGGGATGTCTTCTGGCACGCCGGGAAATATGTCTTTTTGACCATATCGACCAGGGAAGCGAGGAAAACGCTTCCCGATGGAAGAAACTGCCATTTGACGGTGAAGCCGATTGAATGGTGGCTACAGCAGATCGGCCCAAGACAGGTGCCCTACGATGTCGTTTTCGATGAAAAGAATTCTATGTCTTCTCGGGCTTCATGACGACCAGGTTACGTGGTTCGGCCGGAGAAAGGTCGGACAAAACGAATACGTCCTCTCGGTTCATGTCTGCCGTGTGTGCGGAAGAAGAAAGAATGTAACGAATGATCACCGATAAGATTGACAACATCACCAGTATCGGCCCGGAATTCCGGGCTTCTTTTTTGCCCGCCCCGAAAAGCGTCAAGATCGAACTGACGGGACGCTGTAACTACCGATGTGGATTCTGCGCTCTTCGCACCCGTACCGTACAGCCGAAATCAGACATGGATTGGGATTTGTACACCCGTCTGGTTCTGGAAATGCGACAGGCGGATGTCGAGGAACTCGGGATGTTCTATCTCGGCGAATCCTTTCTTTTCGATTGGCTCCCAGAGGCAATCCGGTTCGCCAAGTCGGCGGGATTCCCATATGTCTTCCTGACCACGAACGGTTCCTGTGCGACCCCGGAAATGGTCGAAGCCTGCATGGCCGCCGGGCTGGACTCCCTGAAATTCTCAATGAACAACGCCGATGAAGCACAATTCACGAAAGTCGCCGGGGTGAAGGCGAAACTGTGGGCCGATGCGATAGCAAATCTTCATGCAGCCCGTAAAATACGCGATCAGGGCCCATACGATTGCGGGTTATACGCTTCTTCGATCCGGTACGACGGCGAACAGCAGGAGAAAATGGAGGCGTTCCTTGAACGGGACGTAATCCCTTATGTGGATGAGCATTACTGGCTACCCCTTTATTCTATGGGCTCTCTGGCTGCACGGCGTGAGAAAGAGCTTGGATACCGTCCGATTGCCGGAAACCAGGGGAGACTCGGCAATCTCAGGGAGCCGCTGCCGTGCTGGTCCGCCTTTACCGAGGGACATATCACTGCCTCGGGAAAACTCAGCGCGTGTTGTTTCGATGCCGACGAACGTTGGGCGATGGCTGATCTCACGGAAGTTGGGTTCATGGACGGATGGAATTCCGAATCCTTCCAACGATTACGGGCCGCTCACTTGAAAAAGGATGTCTTCGGAACGCCGTGTGAGGAATGCGTCGCATATGCCTGATTGGGGGCGCATCGAAAATCAATACGGCGTTGATTTCGTGGCCTATCTGAAGAGTATTGGTTATCCGGATGATCCTGTAACCAAAGAACTGTCCGAGAATGACGGATATCCAGGAATTGAAATAATCCACAGTGCGTGGAAGGCATGGAATGAAGGATTTCGTTGCTATGCCTAGCGAACAAGCAATAACCGGGATGATTTTATTGTTATGCCTTTATCTCCCGCTTCTAATCTGGCTCGCTTTCGTAATCATAAAAGATAATGGGCTCATATGTCGTCTGATTGATCATAAGACGGTGTATTTCTGTTCTGGTTGGGTTCGATGCGACAGATGTTTTAAATGGTTTAATCAATGAAAGTCTTTGTTGGCTATGACGCCCGCGAACCGGAAGCTTACAAGGTCTGCGTTCGCTCGCTCCTGAAACATTCATCTATTGATCTTGATATTATACCACTTCTGGACGCCGACCTAAGGGCGAAGAATTTATACCGGCGACAATACAAGCAACTCGCCGTGGGCCCGAGATATGATTTTCTTGATGGCAAGCCGTTTTCTACGGATTTTGCGTTCACCCGTTTCCTTGTTCCATCCCTGTGCGATTTTGGACCGGCGGTTTTCTGCGATGCGGATTTCCTGTGGCGCGGCGATATCAATAGCCTCTTGGATCATTTCGACAATTCCAAGGCTGTGCTGGTTGTCCAACACGACCACAAGCCGGACGAATCCGAGAAGATGGATCACATGATCCAGGAATCGTACCCGAGAAAGAACTGGTCAAGCCTGATCCTGTGGAACTGCTCGCACTATGCTTGCCGGGCATTGACGCCAGAGTATGTGAATACAAAACCAGGCTCGGACCTTCATGGGTTCAAATGGGTTGACGACGATCATATCGGGTCGCTCCCCGTTGAGTGGAATTATCTTGTCGGCTGGAACACGAAGGAACAATGCGAACATCCTTCCGCCGTTCATTTCACGAACGGTATCCCGACGATGCCGGGTTGGTGGAATCAGGAATATGCCTCGGAATGGCTGAGCACATTGAGAGAAATCCAGTGAGACGCTGCATAACCAGTTTCTCACAAGCAGGATACGCAGAATATGGCAAGAGATTTCTCCAGTCCTATGTGGGGCACTGGCCTATTCCAATTACGGTATTCTATGAGCACAAGAAGCCGGATTTCGAGCATGAAAAAGTCTCCTATATCGACTTGATGGCTGATGAAGACCTGATCTTCTTTCTCATAGATCATGAATGGGAATCCGCAGCGAACGGAATTCAATGGGACGATTCCGGTAAACCCTTTGCTAACTATCGCTATCAGGCGTGCAAGTTCGCCAGAAAAATCTACGCGCTTACATCTCCGCGCATGGAAGATTCCGATTGGCTGATCTGGCTGGACGCCGATATCGAAACCCACAAGGACATCGACGACAGATTCTTTGCAGAAACCTGCAAGAAAGAATTCGTCGCCTCTTATCTCGGGCGGGCGGATTGGCACCATTCCGAATGTGGGTTCGTCGCCTACAATATAAACAAGCGTGGCGACGATTTCCTGGCCCGCATGAGGGATATCTACAATTCCGGGGAACTGTTCGATCTGGACGAATGGCATGATTCGTTCGTTTTCGATCATGTCAGGAAGAAATGCGAGGAAAGCGGATTGAAATTCCTCAACCTGTCCGCCGGGGTGCCG
This sequence comes from Myxococcales bacterium, assembly GCA_003598065.1. Taxonomy (GTDB): domain Bacteria; phylum Myxococcota_A; class SURF-8; order SURF-8; family SURF-8; genus SURF-8. The sequence goes on from QZKR01000020.1 coordinate 16,686, forward strand.
GGGAATCATGTCTGGCCGAATACGATCCTCGGCGAATACATGAGTCATAACAAAGGCCCAGAACTGAAGGAACGAGCCTATAAATGAGCCGTTATATCCAACTTCATGCATTGATCGACCATCACAAGCCGCAGACGTTCGTTGAGATCGGTACTTGGAACGGGATGCGAGCACTTGAGCTTTCCAAGTCCCTTCTCAAGCACCATCAACAGGTCATGTATTATGGGTTCGACCTGTTCGAAGACGCTACGGAAGAAACCGATAAGGCAGAGTTGAACGTCAAGGCCCATTCCAGCTTGGAAGCGGTAACTGATCTGCTGTCCCAAGTAGGGCCGGGATTCAAATTCACCCTGATCAAAGGTAATACCCGCGAGACGCTTCCGAAATGGAAGTCGCAGCTTTCGCAGGCTGACATGGTGTTCATCGACGGCGGGCACTCAGTCGAAACCATCGCGTCGGACTATGAGAATGTGAGGGGGGCGAAGGTCGTCATTTTCGACGACTATTATGTCCCTGATGACAAGGGGAGATGTCAGGACACGGAAAAACACGGCTGCAACAAGCTCCTTGAAAACGTACCTCATACGATCCTGTCCGCGAAAGACCCGGTGAAGGGGGGCGGATTGGTGCAAATGGCCGTCAGTCCTCCGGAGGCGGCAAAGATACAGCTACAGCGGAACGTAGAGGTCAAGACCAAGAACTGCGTCCCGCATCCGGAGATACAGGCAAACATCCGATATTCGGTCGGATTGAAACCACCGTTGATGCCGAAGATGCCGGCCCACAAACACCTTGCCTTGATGTGCTCGGGCGGCCCTTCGCTGGAATGGTATCTCTACGAACTGGCGGAAAAACAGAAGGCCGGCGGGAAACTCGTATGTGTCAAGCACGCCCACGATCTTCTGCTGAAAAACAACATCGTGCCGGATTTCTGCATCCTTCTCGACCCGAGGGGACATGTGCAGGACTTCATTGATAACCCGCATCCCGAGGTTCATTACCTCGTGGCGTCGATGTGCCATCCGTCCACGTTCGACAAGCTGATCGAGAAAAAGGCGAAGCTGTGGACGTATCATGCTGCAGTAGGCGCCGATGAACAAAATCTGCTCAAGGAAATCGGTGGACAGGGGCTTCTTATCGGTGGCGGGTCTTCCTCTTGCACAAGAGGGATTTCCGTCATGTGGTCCATCGGATTCCGCAGATTCGAATTGTTTGGGTATGATTCGTCGTATGTCGAACCGCCAAATTTGTGGAATATGGAACCGGAAGAGCGCAACAAGTTTTGCAAGATCGCCATCAATGGGCGGGAATTTTATACGGACTTCGAGAAGCTCGCGGAAGTCCAGGATTACGAAAAACTCAGGAAACACGACATGGGCGGGGATTTCACCGTCCACGGCGGCGGTATGATCCCCCATGTCGAAAGGATTTTGACACAGAATGTCAATGATACCTTCAGACGCATCTTCGGCTGAGCTTGCGAACCTCGCCCAGAGTCTGCCCGAAGATGAACTGAAGAAAATTGCCGATCAGTGCATCCGTGAATTCGATGACGACGACGCAACCCGGAAGCCGTGGTTGCAGATGCACGCCGAGTGGATGAAGCTCTTTTATCAGGACGATAAGCCGAAAAATCCCCCGTGGCAGGGCGCTTCCAGTGAATCTCTACCCTTGCTTGCCGAGGCTTGTGTCCAGTTTCAGGCCCGCGCTTATCGCAACCTGTTCCCGAACGAACACGTCATCAAGGCGATGCCGGAGGGAGAGGTTACGAATGACAAAAAAGAACGCGCCAACAGGGTCGGGAAACACATAAGCTGGCAGCTTATGGTCCGCGACAAGCGGTACAAGTCCGACAAGGACGCCCTCCTGCTTTCCGTTCCCCTACATGGATCGTTTTTCACGAAGACCTATTACGATCCGTTTTTGGGGAGAAATCGTACCGATAACGTCAGGGCAGAGGATTTGGTTGTCCCCTACGGGGTCGGGCCGAGGGAACTGGAGGATATCGAACGTAAAACGCACATCATTTGGATGTCCGTCAACCAGACCCGGTCATTGAAAGCATCTGGATATTTTATTGAGGAAGGGAAACCCTATACGCTCGGTCAGAAAACGGAAACCCAGAAAGCAACCGAGAAACAGGAAGGATTGCAGGAATCCATCCTCCAGCAAGAACACCTGCCCTGCAAAATTCTTGAACAGCACCGCCTTCTCGACTTGGATGGGGACGGTCTGGCGGAGCCCTATATCGTAACGCTCGATTACGCCTCAAGGAAGATACTGAGAATCGCGATCCGGTATGAAACGGACGAAATGGGGAATCCTATCGGGGACAAGCGACCGATTGAATTCTTCGTCCATTATCCATTTATGCCGAATCCGGATGGGTTCTACGGGCTGGGATATGGGCATCTGCTTGGTAACATAAATATTGCCCTCAACAAGATGCTTCGTCAGACGGTTGATGCGGCCACGCTCGCGAATGTTGGGAATCATTCAGGATTCGTGAACCAGGCTGTCGGGGCCGGCAAGGGCGATATCGAATTCCATCTCGGGAAGTTCAAGACCATCCGGGGGACATCGGAAGACCTTTCCCGCTCGATATATCAGTTCAAATTCCCTGGTCCTAATGCTGCGCTGATCGAATTGATAGCCCTTCTGGACGGGAAGGGCCGTGGGCTGGCGTCAGTGCCAGAAGCCCTGACCGGACAGATGGACAAGGTTGTCCAGCCCACGACTGTTCTTGCTCTTATCGAGCAGGGTTTGCAGGTTTTCTCGACGGTCTATGAGCGGATCATCGAATCGTGGAAGCGCGAACTTGCCATTCACTATCGTTTGAACCGGAAGTACATGCCGAATTCGGAGTACTTCACGATCCAGGATATGGCGCAGGGACTCCAGAATCTGGCCATCGGAAAAGACGACTACAAGGATGACTTCCTCGTTACGCCTATCGTCGATCCGAAGATGGCGACCGAACAGCAGAGGCTTGCTAAGGCACAGGCCGAATGGCAGTTCGTTTCTACGAATCCCATTATCATGCAGAATCCAATTGCATTGTACCGGGCGTCGAAGCGTTATCTTGAAGCCATCGGCTCGACGGACATAGATGAGATTCTTCCCCCGATGGTCGCTGACACGCCGCCGAGGGTGGACGATCAGGGGATAGAGAACATGGGGGCGCTCCAACCGATTCCCATGATGTCCGATGTCTATATGGACCAGAACCACCTTGAGCATATCAAGAAGATCGACGAATTCCTGCAATCCCCGTATGCCGCACAGATCACGCCAATGGGCCTTCAGATTCTCATGGGGCATCGGCAGAAGCACGCCGCGTTCCTGTACGGCATGACGGAAACAAATCTGCCTTCCGTCATTGACGATAAGGCTCCGACTATCCCAAGTGCCCAGATGGCTCCGCTCCAATGATGGAAAAAGAGGAACGTCTGGCATGGGGGAACAGTTTCCCTACGAAGGATTTCCTGAGAGAGCTTACACAGAGATTCCAGCCCGGCGAGGAATGGGCGAGAACGTCGAACTTCGACCGGGTTAATATGCTCAGGGGGCAGAAAGAGGTTCTTGACTGGATTTTCGAGGAATATCTGAAATGAATTTCATGCAAGAACTAGCCAGGGCTACACAGAAAAAGCCGATTAATGAACAATATGGTATGGATTGGTTATCGAATTTGTCTCGCTATCGCATGGCCGAACGGCGCGGTAGAACGGCCAAAGGCAGGGAGCGCCACGTCGAAAATTATCCGTCGAACATGCCGGAAATTGCTGATGATATGGCGATGATGGGGCGTGGCGGCGACAACATGGTCGCCCACATGACCAAGGGTGAATTCAATATCCCCCGGAAGGTTCTCGACGAAAATCCGAATCTTCTTGGTGCTATCGCCAAGGCCATGACTCGTTCCGGTCTTGACTGGACGGAATTCGTCGCCGGCTCTCCGAACATGAAGCGAAATCCTGAAACCGGGGCCGGGGAATTTTATGTCGGCGAAGGTACATCCGGTGATGCGCCTGGAATCGATGCGAGCATTTCTGATACAGGCGCGTCTATCGGTGGTGCTCCTGGAATGGAGGGCATTTCTGATCCTGGCCAGACTGGCGCTCCAACGGGCGTATCTCCGGCTGAAGGTGGAGGTGGTATTGGCGGAAACATCAGTTTTTCGGAACAGGTGAACCAGGCGGTCCCAAGTCTTCTGGGCTATTCCATGTATAGCAAGGGGGCCGAACAAATTGGTTCGAGCATTAATGCCTTACTCGGCGCTCTTGGCATCGAAGGGAGCGCGCCGGCTGTTGGTTCTGCTGACCCGGGCGGGCATGGAATAGGGACGCTCGAAAATCTTTCCCCGGCCCAAAAAGAAACGCTTGAAGAAGTCATCAAGAAATATTCCCGCCCTGTGGAACTAGCTCAGCCCGGTTTTCTTGGTCTAGGAGCAGGAATGACGCCGCTCCAGCTTCGTTCGGCTATCGCAACATATGGAACCGAAGGCGAGGATTCAGCATTCGATGATCCTCTAACCAAATCTTACTACAAGAATCTTCTGCAGCGATCATTGATTTCCGATACCGGAGAACTCGGGGACTATTCCCAGATTCTCCCCATAGAGCATCGTTATCTACAGCAGGCGCTCGGGCTGAACTATCAGCCCACGACCCAAGGCCTTCTGGACGCCATCGCGGCGTCGTAATCGCGTCTGGCCGCTTCAGGCCCGTTAGACGCACTTTCCTCAAAGCACGGAGCTTACATGGCAATCGACCCTCTATTTGCGCGCGTACTCCTTCAGCGGGAAAAGCTGAAGACTTCTATTATCATTCCGGACATAGCGGCGAAGCGAAACGCCCCCTGTATCGGGACGGTCCTGAAGACCGGAGATACCTGTGAAGACAGGATCAAGGGACTTGTTGGAAAGAAAGTCCTTTTCGGCCAGCACGCCGGGACATGGATCAATGAGGACGGAACGGCCGTCGCCGATCCGCTGAAGGCCGAATTTTTCATGTGCATGGAAGAAGACCTACTTGGAGTCATCGAATGACCGAGCAGACAGCAGAACAGCAAACCGAAGTGAAAACGGAGCAGAAGCCGGGTACGGAATTCGTCGATTTCGCGGACCTTCCCCCGGAAGTAAGGGAAAAAGTCGAGCCGCGGTTCAAGCGTTTGTACTGGAACTTGAAAGAGCATGAACGCGCTCTTGTCGATATCGGTTCCCGGTACAAGGTGGTTGAAGACGAGCTTCTGAATCTCAAGCAGAATCACGTCAACCAGAAGACCGAAGACGAATTGACCGGGCTGAGACGCGAGAAGATCGCGGCTCTTGAACGGGCCGATTATGTCCGCGCCGCCGAACTGGACGAGAAGATTTTCGAAATCAAGGCTCAACCAAAAAAAGCCGAGGTCAAGCAGCCGGAAACTACCGAAGCCCAGCTTGGCCCCACTGAAATGGCGGCCTATCAGATGTGGTCCGGCCAGACGGATCAGAATGGGAATCTCATGCGTCCGTGGACGCAGAAGACGCACCCGCTGTTCTCGAAGGCAATGGCTGAGGTTCATGCCGTAGGGGCGGACCCGAGATTTTCCGGCGAACCTGTTGAAAAAATTCTACAGGAAATCGATCGCCGCATGGGGATAACCGGGCGCCCGGCCGCGCAACAGGTTCTTGGCGCCTCGCAGACACGTCAGGTGGACAAGAAAATTGCATTGTCCGAAGACGAAAAGCGGGTTGCCCGCAGACTTTACCGCCTCTCCGGCATCGTGAAAAACGACGATGAGGCATTTGACCGCTATCTGAAAGCAAAGGGGACAAAGTAATGACCGAGACAAAGAAAAATGGCCGTCCTTCGTGGAAGCCGGCCTCGATGCTCGATGTCGTCAGGAAAGTCCCTGGCTTTCGTTACCGCTGGGTATCAAAGGACCCGGCGAACATGGACAAGAAGCAGCGTGAAGGATGGGCTCACGTCAATCAGATGACGGGGCTCGAAGGAGAGCATATCGCACCCGGAAATGCAGCAGATGGCAAACCGCTTACGTCCCTGAAGGAATACCGCGATCTTACTCTGATGGCGATGCCGGAAGAGATGGCACAGGAACGCGACAGGTATTTCCAGGAGAAAACCCTTGCCCAGACTGCGGGTCTGAAAAAGCGCGCGGAAGAAGCCAACGAGGACAACGCGCGCAAATACGGAGCCGACCCAACGGGGGTAAGGGGGAAAATCGTCATCGAATAACCCCAGGAGAAGAAAATGGCTACTTCCGGTAGTCGTCGCCGGGGATTCGTGCCTTGCCGTCACCTTTCCGGGAGCAAGACTTTCCGCACGAATCTTTACCCGGTGAGCGCCGATAACGCAGCCGTGTGGCCCGGTGATCCGGTCTGCATGGTCGGCGGTCGCGCCGCTCGCTATACCACGGCTCAGGGTGTCAACTATCTTGGTATCATCAAGGCTTGTTACGATACCAACAAGAAGCCCCTGACCTTCAACCAGCCCACTCGCGGCCCGTACCTGATTGCTTCGCAGGGCGGTTATGTCGAGGTCTACGACGATCCCGACATCACCTATCTGGTGGAGTACAACGGCACGGCTGCGGACACCACGCCCGGCCAGGTGGCGGAGATCGAGCTTACTGCGGGTTCTACCGCCGTAGGCCAGTCCCGTGTCTTCATCGCGGCCGTTACCGCGAATTCAGGCGTGACCGCTGCCGCCGTGGGCAAGCCGTTCCGCGTCATCGGACTCGGTCCGAACGAACTGGACGAGGCCGGCGGCACCGGCAACGATCTTGAGGTCGTGGCTCGAAACCACGTCTTCAAGAAGGCCACGTAAGGAGGGCTGAGCAATGACTGTATCCACTGGCAATTTTGCCGAACTGCTCTGGCCCGGCATCAAGGACCTGTTCGGTCAGGCTTACGAGCGTTGGGAGACGAAGTACACGCAGTTCTGCGACATCATGGAATCGGACAAGGCGTTCGAGAAGCTCCAGGGTGTCACCGGCCTGCCGCTGGCTTCGATCAAGACCCAGGGCAACCAGATTCCGTTTGTCGATCCCATGCAGGGGTTGCAGAAGGAATTCGTGAACGTCACCTACGCCATCGGTTCCGGTGTTACCCGCGAAATGTACGAGGACGATCAGTACAACTACATCAACTCGATCCCCTCGATGATCGCGGAGAGCGTCCGGCAGACCGAAGAGACTGTGGCGACGAATGTGCTGAACAACGGCTTTTCCACCGCTACGGCGGCGGATGGCCTCAGCGTGTTCAACGCAAGCCATGTTCTTGTCGCAGGCGGGACGTATCGCAATCAGCCTTCGACGGCCGCCGATCTCACGCAGACCTCGCTTGAGCAGGCGTTCATCGACATCTCGGACTACACCGACGACCAAGGCCTGAAGATCAACATCATGCCCAAGGTTCTCATCGTTCCGACCGCGTTGCAGTTCGTCGCGGAGAAAATCCTCAATACTGAGTATGAGGTCGATACCGCGAACAATACGGTCAATCCGATGAAGGGCCGGTTGCCGCTCGTTGTCACCCCGTTCCTGACCGATACCGACGCATGGTTCATCAAGACCTCGTCCCGCAACGGGATGGTCTTCTTCAACCGGCGCTCGGCCGATCTGGAGCGCGACAACGACTTCAACACCCAGAACCTCTTGTTCGCCGGCACCCGCCGTTTCTCGGTTGGCGTCGCCGACGCGCATGGTCTTTACGGTTCGCAGGGCGCGTAAGAGCACTCACCGGGGGAGGCTTCGGCCTCCCCCTTCTTCTCAAGTCACTGACTGACCGTTGAACACGGCAGACGGAACCCATAAGGAGTCCGACAGATGACCACTTTCCGTGGCCCGCTCTACGTGCGGGCAAAGGCAGATAACGGTATCCCCGCGCAGAGCGACAAGGGCACCGTCATTCTCGAACAGATGGTGTCGCTGGCCGCAGATACCTCGGGGGCATCCTCGATTGTCCTGCCGGCGAATTCCCGCATCGTGGATATGAATGTCGTCGTCATCACCCCGGCGACGCTCAATACCCAGGGCATTCTTGTCCGCGTCGGTACCACGAGCGATGCGATCAAGTTCGCCAACATCAAGACATCGGCCTCAAATATCTATCGCTGCGGTTACGCCCCTAACCTCACGGCCGGTTCCGTGGCGGCATGGCACAACATCGGGACGGGCTCTCAGCGGCTTTATATCGATGTAACCGCCGCCGCCTCGGCTGCCGAAACCGCCGAATTCACCGGCCTGCTCTCCATCCAGTACGTATTGAGGTAAGTCATGGCCCGCACTACGACAGTCAGTGCGAAGGGCAGCGCCGGAACTCAATCTGCCTGGATTCCGCTTGACCAGCATATCTCCCCGTTCAACGTGGGATTTGGCGTTGTCAAGTCGGGAACCGGGGACATCACCTATTCGGTCCAGCATACCTTCAACGACGTGCTGGCCGGAGAAACGGCGACGGCCTTCGATCACTCTTCCGTTTCCGGGGCTACGGGCTCCGTGGACGGAAACTACGCCTATCCGGTCAAGGCCGTCCGCCTCAACATCACGGCGGCTTCCGGGGCGTCGTCCCTTCAGTTCTACGTGATCCAGGCCGGGATCACGCAATGAGTATCCTGGATTGGTTCCGGCCGAAACCAGAGGTCGAGGTTCCGAAGGAGATTCCTCGGATCGGAGTCAAGGGCAAGGAGATTTCGTTCGGGTCCAAGCCGAAGAAGAAACGGGCCGAAATGCGTTCCGCGCGAATCCGGGTCAAACTGTCGGAACTGGAAAGCGAGGGACGGTCGGATTCTCCCGAAGCCGAGAAACTCAGGAAGGAACTCAAGTTCCTGTCCGCATTCACGGGGTAAGACATGGCTTGGGTAGTCTATCCGAACTGGATCAAACTCCAGCACAACGGCTCGGCCGTTGATCTGGACCTTGCCAGCAATCTGGCGATGTTCTTCCTGACATCCGCCTACACACCGAACAACGGTGACGGGACTTGGGTCAATGTCACGGCGGCTATGGTGGCCTCGGGAGCTTCTTATGCCCCTAACGTCGGGAAATCCATTACTTCGCCGACGATCACGCTTGCCACCACGCAGGGCGTTACGACTTTTGACTGCGCTGACGTGACTGTAACGGCGGATGCCGGTGGATTCACGAACGCCCGATACGCCATTATTGGAGTCTCTGCCGCAACCACGGCCAATCGACGATTGATCTGCTATGCGGATTTGGGTGCCGACAAGACCATCGTGGGCGGTGATCTTGTCATTCAGATGGCAGCCTCCGGCGTGTTCGAGGTCAGTTGATGGCTAATTCTTTCAAGATCGTCTATTCGGCGGTCGTTAATTGCTCCGTACAGGGATTGCATAACCAGGTATCCACCGCTGCGCAGGGATGGCAATCGACCGTTCAGGATAATGCTACGGCTGCGGGTGGGTTTCAAGACGCCCTAGTCATGCCGACAATCTCGTTCAATGCGACGGCGGCACCGGCCAATTCCAAAGCCGCTTTCATCTATGCCTATGCAGGCGTATCAGCGGATAATCTGACCAATCCAGCTACTGGTACGGAAGGTACGTTGAACGTGGTTGATTTTACGTCCAATGCGCTTGCCATGAGACTCATTGGAACAATTCCGTATACAACCCAAGGGGAAACGGTTGAGGGCGGACCATTTTCGGTGGCACAGGGATTCGGTGGTATTCTTCCACCCTATTGGGGGATTTTCATTCTTAATCATTCCGGCGCTCAGGTTTCCGCCGCCGGCAGTTCCGTCAAATACGTCTATGTGCATGTGACGGCGGCTTGATGTGGCCGCGCTCCTGAACCCCCAACGCTGGCTGACGAAGCCGAGCTATCCGGTCGAAGCCAACGAAGCGCACTGGTTTGCACAGCAATGCAGTCTGATCATGCCGATGTGGCAGGACCACGGGCTGATCAATGTTGGGCGCCGCCGGGATATCGTGCCGGCGTTCAGTGGCAATTCACGGATGTCGGTCGATGCATTCGACCAGCACTACAACATCGCGACCCTTGGCGACTACATCGATTGCGGCGCCGTTACACCGCTTCAAGTCAATAGTTTTACGCTTCTCTGTGTTGTCCGCCCCGGCACCATCGCGGCCATCACGACCGTTGCGCAATCGAACTTCACGGCTGGCGCGGCGAGTGACAGTGGGATGCAATTCCGTCTCAGCGCTCTAGGGAAAGTTGACCTCATCAAGGACAACGTCGCTGCGATCTATGGCGGCACTCGGGCCCTGACCACGACAAAGGCGCACGCCGTCGGGCTTTCGTACAATTCATCCACGGGGCTTTGCAGCGTCGCCATCGATGGCACCCCGGATGGTACAGCGACATCAGCCCAGACCTTCACGCACAACAAGTTTGTGCTCGGCCGGAAGCGCGGGAACGATCTTACGGAGACACAACTTCACCGCGATTATCTGTTCGCCCACGCTGGTTATATCGCGACGATGGCCGAACTCTGCAATCTGACCGCCGAGCCCTACGCCATCCTGCGCCCGCGCCGGTCGATGCTATACTTTCCTGTATCTGTTGCCGGTGGCGGGGAAACCGTCCAGATCGGCAAGGGAACGATCTCCTATGCCGAGAAAATTCCTCAATCCAATGTATTCTATCTTATCGGCCGGACGGCCATTCAGTATACCGGAAAGGCTACCGCAACAAGATTGATCACATCGGTCGCTCGTGGGGCGGTAAATTACAATGAAAAGACCCTGAAGGCGAATTCCTATTCCGCCGTCGGCAAGGGTTCGGCGGCGTATTCCGGCAAGGCCACAAACGCACGGTCCTTCATCGAGATAGCGAAGGATACAATTATCTATGCCGGAAAGGCGGTAACGACTCTCGGACAATCCATCGTCAACATCGCCACCGGGGCGATAAACTACACCGGAAAAGCCATTGCCACCGGAGCCACGGCCATATTCTCGGTATGGCTTGGCCGTTCGGTGGCTCGTATCACTGCATCTCTGAGATCGGGAGTCGGAAGGAGCGGCATGTCAACCGTGTCGAACGAGGAAGATGTCAATCCGTAACACTCACGCGGTCGGCGACTATTTGATGGTGTCCGACGAAAGCGGATTCACGCATTACGCCTCGGAGATGGTCCGGACATGGGACGGCAGATGGGTTCACAAGGACGAATGGGAGCCCAGACATCCGCAGGATTTCGTCCGCGCCAAGAACGACCCTGTTTCCCTTCAGATCGTCCGTCCGAATCAGACCGTTTCGGCCGTCCCGACAAGCGCGGAAAGCATCGTCGGGCTTCTGACCGTGGGCGAGACGGGGATTCAGACCGTCTACGGTCCAGCAACGCATATCTTCGACCCCGATGATCTCTGGCATCAGCTTCTCTCGCCAATAGGAATCGGGGACATGGAAATCGGAACAACTTTCATCGTGTCATGACAGCACAAACGCGCGCCGTCAACAAAGCCGTCTTCGAACAGGGGGACAGACCCCAAGGCTCGAATTATGTCGATTTGATCGATTCGTTCCTGTCATTGCAGGATACGACCGCCCAGACGATGAATTCCGATCTCACCGCACAGGTTATTACCGCGACTGAAGTTTCGGCCGGAACCGTGAATGCAGCTACCGTCTCGGTTTCCGCCCTTACTGTCACGGTGACAACGACTGTCGCCGCGTCCGGTGGAGTCGGCGGAGCGGTTCCAACATCCGCAGACGGGTTTTTCCCGATCACGGTTGGGGGGAATATCCGTTACGTTCCGTTCTTCAAAGTCAAATAAATGGCCCTGACAGACCTCCGCCAGACCTCAATTCAGATCGTCAACCGGGTGCAGAGAAAGCTTGGGGTCAATGCGACTGCCTCGCTTGCCTCCACAAAACATTCCATCGTCCTGACCGATCTTCTGAACGAGGTTGTTTCAGACCTGTCCGATGCCGGCGAATGGCAGGAAATGATTCGCGAGGTCAATGTCACTGCTGCGACCTCGACAATCACCTATTCCGTCGAGACATCCGCCGTCGTTCATCATATCTCGGAAATTGCCTTTGATACCGACGTATCTCCCCTGAGTGTCGTGGATGTCGAGGAAATCCGTCGCCTCAATCGTCTTTCCGGGACCGGGAGGCCGAGACACTTTTCCCCGTTTGGAACCGATTCGGTTGGGAACCCGCAAATCCGCGTCCATCCACAGCCCGGCTCGAATGAAAATGGGAAACTCCTGAAAATACTCTACTACCAGAAGCCACGTCTCTACACGACCTCGGACGATTCCATTTCCATCCCGTTCCCTGCCGATGTCGTTTTCCAGGGTTTGTATGCAAAGGCCCTTTTGGAAGAAAACGGGGGCGAACAAACCAGACAATACCAGACTGCCTATGCTGAATATGAACGGATGAAGCAGGAGGCGATAAACCGCTTCACCACGGACACCGGGACCGACATGAACATCGTTCCGATGGGCGGGCGTGGATGAGCCGGCGAGAGGTCGTCTATCCCGTTGCTTCGAAGGGAATGGCGACGGCATACGCGGAAGCCGAACTCCCGATTGATTATGCAGCCTATATCCGGAATCGCTTTCTCAATGCCGCTGGTGGATATGAGAAGCGCGAAGGGATTTCCCAGCTAGGTTCCACCATAAGCGGTTCTCCGACGCTTACGGGAGTCCATGAGCTTATCAAATCCGATGGCACCGCGATCCTGTTCGTTTCCGGGAACGGGAAAATTTACAAATACGATGATGTTTCCGCATGGTCGCAGGTCTATGCTTTCGAGAACACGACGGCTCATGTCCATGCCGTCCAGTTCGATAAGAGACTGATCTTCTGCAACGGCTCAAACAGGGATATCTATACCGAGGACGGTACCACATTCAAGGAATTGGTCCCGCTCATTGAGATCGGAAAGACGACATCCGGGACAAACGAAACCGGGCTGCATGATTCCGATATAACGAACTGGATTTCGGCGACCGATGTGGCGGTAAACGATCTGGTCTACAACGTGACCAGAGGTGGATACGGCATTGTCACGGCTGTAACGACCGCTTCCGTCTCGCATACCAGAATCGCCCCCAACGGAACGGGAATCGGTATTGTCGCGGCCACGGCTTCCGCCGGCGATGCCTATGAAATCCACGATCTGGTAGAACTCAACATCATCCCGGTCGGAAACGATCTCGACAATACCGCGATTCTCACAAGCGGAGCCTCAGCCACCGTCGTTGCGGTTTCGGGAGTGAATTTCTCGACCACGGAGGTCAGGGCCGGCGATATCATCTATAATTCGACCCGGAATGCCGCCACTCAGGTAGTCACAGCATCGGCAAATCTTGTCGTTACGTCAGTCGCCGGACAAACCTCGGGAGACACGATCACCCTCCACAAGTCGGCGATGCCAATATCGACGATCATGCACGTCCATTATGGGCGGTTGTATCATTTGGATGCGAGAGACAAAAAGAAAATCCGTATCTCGGGGGCGAATGATCCGCAGGACATGACCTCGGATGCCGGGACACTGGATTCGATCTCGTTCAATGTAGGCGCCCTTCAGCCGTTCGGGGATACGATCCAGAATATGGCGTCGTTCCAGCGGTTCTTTGTCATCGCTGGAAAGCATAATATCTTCGCCTATACCGGGACTACCCCCATTGGGACGGGGGCGGATTTCAGCCCCGTCGGTTTATTTCCTCAGGGTCTTGTTGCCGAACACGGTCTTGTCTCTCTTGGTAACGACGTTGCGATAGTCACGCACGATGGTATTCAGGCGCTTTCGGTAATCGACGATTCGTCCAATTTGAATCGAGCGAATATCTCCGAAGCCATCCGGCCGACGCTGCGGAAGGAAATCAATGCCACGAACCCCGATAATATCTGGGCTGTTCACTATCCCCAGAGATCGTGGTTGCTCCTGAAGGTCGGCTCACTTCTCTACTGCTATACCTATTCCACGGTCGGAAGGGATAAGCAGGGAAGACCTATCCCCGGCGGATGGACGGTTTTCGATGGTCCGTTTGCCCAGCAGAGAGCCTATTACGTCCGCCAGAACGGCGATCTGATCTGCTGCGGTACAGGTGGGAAGGTCTATGAATTCGACACCGGCATTTATTCCGACGACAGCCGGACGATCCCGACCGAATACCGTACCGGATGGCTTGATCTCGAAGAGCCGAAGCTGACCAATCGCATCAAGCAAGGGACTTATATCAAGCCGGTCATCGATGCGGCCTCCACGGTTTATACCATCCGTGCCGAATCGCCCTATGACTTCGAAAGTTCGGATGTCATAGAAATTTCGGCCACCGGGGCCTCCTCTCCTATCGGCGTCGCGGTTATCGGTGAAACTATTATCGGCGGGTCGTCGGTGCAGAACGAGAAGTACTCTCTCCGGTGGAGGGGGGAATCCGTCCGTCTCACGTTCACGACTGACGACGCGAATGGTCCCGATACGCTTTCTCGCTTCTCCCTCTACGTCAACGTTCTGGGCAGAGAATAATGCTCGACTTTCTCAAGGATATCGCCGGCATCGGTTCGGCGGCAACGGGTATCGCATCCCTTTTCATGGGGGGCGACGAACCCGAGGGCATGGCCGAACTTCGGGGCACTGCGGCGCAGCAGCAACGCTATGCCTCCGCGCTGGTGAATCCCGATGATCTTCTTTACAAGCAGCTTGTCGCTGAGGGAGAAACTGCGTCCAAGGCCGATCTTGCGGAGGCCATCAGACAAATCGCCATCCGGAACCGTCGTGATACCGCCCGCACCGGAATGGGCATCCTGAACCCTGAAAGACGGGACGAATCTCTCGCCCAGGCGTTTGCGAAATCCTACGAATCCTCCCGGCTCAACGCCCGTCTTGCGGCGAGAAACTATCTAGCCCAAGCTGCGGGATTGAATGCGAACACGGCCTCGATGTTCGGTAATCTCATGCAGGCATCCATGCTTCAGGGTGCATTGAACAGAGGCCAGACCGCCTCTGGGCTTCAGGCCCTTTTCACGGGATTGGGGAAGGTTCCCTCCATTCTTGATTCGCAATTCGGCGATAAGCCCCTTAACGGTTCATCTTCAACAGTCTCCCAGCCTTACGTCTCACGATTCGGCACCGGCAGAACGGACGAACAGTAATGGACGATCTCTCCACTGCGCTCGCGCAATCCCGAGACAGGATCACGGAACTCCTGCGCCCTAAGGAAAGCGGCCTCATGGATGTCGGCATGGCTGCGCTTGAGGCTTACGGAACCGGGAAACCGTTTTCGCAGATTTACAAAGCCGGGGAATCCGAGAATCTGAACAAGGCGTCGGCGCTCTACAACATGTTCCGGCAGGAACGTCAGTTCGGGTTGCAGGAACGGGGACTCCAGCGTCAGAATCGATTGGCCGATCTCCAGGAAGCGAAGATGGTCTTCGACATGACCACTACCGCTGCGGATAGGGGTGACAAACGCGCGAAGGCTGTTCAAGAAGCCGTTTACGGGATCACCGACAATCCTAACGAGCGAATGGATATCCTTCATCGGCTCTACAAAGACCCCGACCCCGTAACCCCGACGAATGTTCATGAAAAGATCGCTGGTCTGGGAATTGGACTGACGGGAAAGCCGAAAAACGTCCAGACCGTCCAGACGGCCGAAGGCGTATATGCCCTGACCCCCGAGGGTGGATTGGGGACCAGATTCGGTTCTCCGGCCACGGCGGCTGCCCCGGCACCCTATGAAAAAACCGAGCAGCAGGGATTGGGGAAGTTCGGGGCCGAAACTTATACCGGATATCTTACGAAAGCTCGTACCGCCCAGACCTTTTTGGACCGACTTGACGGCGTTTCGATTCTTCTGGATCAGGTGAGGAATCAAGGTGCCGGCGGGCCGATGCTGAATACGATTTCCTCATATCTCCAGACCTTCGGGATTGATCCAGCGAGAGTCACCCCCTTCTTGCAGAACGCCGGCCCCGGCGAAGCCTCCCAAGCCCTTTCGAATGCGCTTATCAAGGAAAGCATCGGTTCCCTGGGGTCTGGTGTATCCGAAGGAGACAGGAAACTGGTCACAACCATGTTTCCCCAGCTTGGGTTCACCAAGGAAGGTAATAATTTACTCACGGATGCCCTGCGGAGGATGTCGCAGAGGCAGTTGGAAATCGCCCGGTTCGCGCAGGACTACCGCACTAGTGGAAAGTCATTGGTCGATCTCGACCTTGCGATTGCGAGTGAATTTGCGGGAAAACCCATTTTCGATCAGACATTTATCTCGCAGGCCCGGTCGGTCGCCTCGACCTCTCGACCTCCTGAAGTTCCTCCGGACGTAACCCAGCGGACGATAGGGGCAAAATACTGGTCGCCGAAACTTAACCGTGTCGTCATCTGGCGCGGGGACGGGTGGGATACGGAATGACCAGACTTTCCGACGCTGACGTTCTCGGGA
The DNA here is from genome assembly GCA_003598065.1 of Myxococcales bacterium. GTDB lineage: Bacteria > Myxococcota_A > SURF-8 > SURF-8 > SURF-8 > SURF-8. The sequence goes on from QZKR01000020.1 coordinate 33,086, forward strand.
CCACTCCAAATACCAGACTGACTGACGCAGATGTCATCGGAGAGGCCCCGCAGAAGCCGAGATTTGACGTTTCAGGGGCCTTGAAGGCATTTGAGGACCCGAGAGCCCTTGAGGCGATGGGCGCCCCAGAACGAGTTATGGGCGGAATGGTGGGCCAGACCATTCAGGGCTTCAACGTTGGTTTGGCTGAAATGCTCTCCATCCCGACCCGCCTCAATAATCTTGCCCGCGAAGCAGTGGGTATGGAGACTGTCCCAGATGCGAGGCAAGTCTTTGAAAAACTTGGCGTAATTTCCGGCAGGAAACCGGAAAACATCGCAGAGGAATTCGTCGGGCGAATCGGAGAGGAGTTAGGGGCTGTAACAGCTACTGGCGGGGCGGTTCTTGGTGCCGGTCGAGCCGTGGGCAGGGCGGGCGGTGTAGTCGCCAATCTTCTAAGGGAGGCGGCGAGGGACCCTGTTGGATTCCTGAGGCGGGAACTCAAGCTCGGTGTCGGTGCCGGGGCTGGGGCCGGAGTAGCAGAACAGGTTGCCCCGGACCAGCCCTTGGTGGAGTTGGGTGCGCAGATAGCCGGCGCGACGATAGCCGGCAGGCCACCGAAAATGCCCGCCGGACAGAAGGCTGTTGCCGAATCTCTTGAACAAGCCGCCGGGGTTGAGGGTCGTCTATTGCGTTCGGAAATTACCGAAGGTGAGGCGGCGGTGAGAGAAGTCATTCCCGACTATCCCGTTACCGTGGCACAGGCCACCGGAAGACCAGGCTTGGCCGGCATGGAACAATCTATGCGTGGACAGGAATATGGGCGCCCTCTTTCCGAACGGTTGTCCTATCAGCAGCAATTGGAGAAAGAAGCCCTTCTAGGGCCATCCCCGATCCGTATGGAGCCGGAACAAGCCGGTCTTGCGATTCGAGAGGAATTGGAAACTGGCTATAAGGCTGTGAAGGGTGCGAGAAAGACTGCCGCGGAGCCGCTTTTCACGGCGGCCGAGAAAAGCACCACTCCCGTAGATACGAAATCCATACTTGATTTTGTTGACGAACGAATCGGCGCAACAAAAGGCGCTATTCGTTCTGCGCTGGAATCTGTTCGGAACGATCTATTTTCCGGGAAGGAACTGGATACCACCGCATCCGGCATGATGGCGACGCGGAAAGCTATCGGAGAACGTCTCGACGCCATTGGGGAGCGAAGACTATCCAATCTCCAGCGTACCGAACTCATTACGATTCGAGACAAGATCGATGAAGTGATGCAGGCCGTCCCTGAATTCGCACAGGCACAGGCCGAATTCAAGCGTCTTTCCTCACCTGTTAATATCTATACCGAACGCCCTGCTGTTTCTGGTGTTCTGGAAAAAGACCGTCTGACAAAACGATACGATATCGAAGCCTCACAAGTTCCAAAGGAATTCGTCGGACTTCAGAAAGCACAACCGGAAACATTCCGCCAACTTGTCGAGGCTACCGGATCGAGATCAAATGCCGTGGAAGCGGCTAAAAACATCCTTGGCCAGACGCTGGAACGGAAAATGTCATCCGGTGAGGGCGTCTTGACGGCGCAGAAAATGGGCGAAGTCGTGGCGAATTTCGCGCCGTTGATTCGAGAGGCATATGGCCCCGATCAGCTTCAGAGAATCAACGAACTTCGTCGCGTCGTCGCCATGCGGGAGGTCTCCACAAAACCCGTCTCGGCATGGGCAAGACAATCTACAACTGCGGAGAAAATGGCCGGCACGGCACAGATCATAGATACTCTATGGCCGGGGCGTGCTCTGGCACTCAAATTTCCCTTCGCAGCGCAATGGGGTCGCAGAGCACTTCAAGGCGCTGGAGAACGAGAAGCACAAAGACGTGCCGTGATCCTTCGCGACGCCATGCTCGACCCACAGATTGCTAAAGACCTTCTCACGAAACTCGATTCCGTCAGGGCCGAACAGGCCATTACAAGACTTAATCTCTATCTTGCCAACACGGGGCAGGAATGACCATTAAAACCAAGACATCCCTGAAATCATACTTCGAAACCGGGGACAAACCAACACAGGCAGAATTTGCGAACTTGATAGACACGTTCTATCGGGATTCCCTGCTTGCCATTGCAACAGCAGCGGAAACCGACAAGACCGGAATCATTGAAATCCAGGCATCGGCACTTGTCACGGCATTACCTGTCGGAGCAGTTGGAAGACAACTGATCTCCGTCGCCGCCACGGCTTCGGCGAGAATGGCCCTTGGGATCACGTCGGCGGCCGGAACAATTCTCGACGCCTCTACTACTGCCGCCGCCAGACAAGCCCTGAATATCGAGACGGATTCGTTTTCCGTTTTCATCGAGGAACCGCAGAACAAGACTTATGTTCTCGACCTGAAAGCAGCTTATCCATATACGATTTCATGGGTTGCCGTAAAGACTTCGGCCGGATCAGTAATCTGCAATCACCAGATTGAGGGGGTTTCGATCACCAATATGTCCGCCGTAACGGCCGGATCGACAGAACAGACCGCATCTGCTGGAGGGGCGAATTCCGTCGCATTGGGAAATACCTATCAGGTCGTTCTCACCGGGAATTCGACCGCCGCCGATCTTTCAATGACCATCGCTTATCAGAGGACCGGATGAGAGCAATTATTTTCGGCGCTCCCGCCGCTGATTCTCTGCCGGTATTCGAATCGATCACAAGTACAGCAGATTCATCGCGTAGAACGACATGGGCAATAGATCATGTGGTAACTGCAAATAACGATAGAATTGTACTGGTCCATGTCGCCATCATAGGCACCGCTCTTTCCAATATAAATGCGATAGTGAATTGTGACGGGCAGACTATGACCAGAGTTACAGGGGCATCTAATACTACTAATACTTCCGTCGAATCAAGCTGGTGGTATCTTACTGGTGTTTCTGCCGGTACTATAACAATAGATGGTACATTTTTTGGCAAACCAAACGCAGATTGTATTGCTGCGATTAATTATTCCAATGTCAATCAAGTCAAGCCAATAGGTGTCGTTAGAAAATGGCAGAATTTGACAACTCCAACTGCATCGGTTGCAACGACATTATTCAAAAATTCCCTTCTTGTCGGCTCAATAACAGGAAATGATTCGACAGATACTTATACTCCTGTCTGTGCCGCCGTAACAGAACAACTTGAAAAAGATATAGGGACGCAAGGAACAACCTGGATAGGGCAAATGCCTGCCGCCTCTCAAGGGGATTACAAATTCGGCGTTGCCGATGCCATCGTTAATGATCTCACGATTGTCTTCGAACTACGGGGGACATAATGCGTATCCTTGCCTTCATACTGATGCTGGTTTCAACGCCTGCCTTAGGACAGATTCTTGGCACCATACAGATGCCATGCGCCCCATCCGAACTTGCATTGATGCCGGTCGAGGCAGCGGGGTATAGTCTGAAGGCCCGCGCGGCGGACGAAGACGGATCGCTATGGATGCGCTTCGAGCACAAGGATGGGCGATATCTTCTTCTCCTGGAATTCCCTCAGAACGGCTTGACATGCCGGGCTGGGGGTGGCGACCAATGGGAGGCGACCCAACAGGGAATCGGATCGTGACCCCCGAGGAGCAGCGCCGATTAGCTGTCGTGGAAACTCGCGCCGAAACCATGGCCGCCGATATCCACGAAATGAAGGTTGATCTCAAACGTATCGCCGATATTCTTGCTCAAGCCAAGGGATCATGGCGAACGTTGGTCGTCATCGGGGCGATTTCGGGGGCGGTGGGAGCGTTCATTGGCAAATTCGCCCCGTTCCTGCCATTTGGGAAATAATCAATGCCAACCCCCAGACTCACAAAAGCGGAAGCCGAACGACGAATTGCATTGGTCGAACAAAAACTACGCGAAGGGTACAAACCGCAGGGCATAGCTGTACGTGCCGGCGAAACTGGGGCCGTCCGTGCCGCCATAGAATCTGATGGTCTGAGCATAGGCGGGGCGGGAACCGGATTGGTCGCTGTATATTCCGGAACCAAAGCCCGAGGTCTTCCGTCCGGTCTATGAGGATCGTACCCCGCCAAATAATGATCTCGCTGCCCTGCTCCGCAAGGGCCCTCTGACCCTGGAATCCGCTGCTGAAAAACTTCGTATTACCCGTGGCGCCGCGTTGGATATGATTGATATCCTCCGTGCAAGCGGGATGAACATCCATCAATCTGGTGATTATTGGTCGGTTGCCAAGACTCAACCGCCGGCATTCACCGATGGCGACCTGCCGACCTATATTTCCAGGCCGGATAATACCTTTCGATTCGGTGCGTGGGGTGATTCGCATCTCGGGTCAAAATACGAACGTCTCGATGTCGCCAACGATCTTTATGATTGGTACGCCAAGGAAGGGGCAGACCGGGTATTCAATACCGGCAACTGGGTTGATGGCTACAAAGTTGGGTTGAACGAACACGATTTCCATATCCCGCATATGGAGGGCCAGCTTAAATATCTGGCCGAGAATTACCCCAAACGCGATGGCTTGATAACCTACGCGATCACAGGGGAAGACCACGAAGGCTGGTGGGCGCGTTCGATGGGCATCGACATCGGTAGACGTGCAGAACAGACGATGCGCGAATACGGTAGAGAAGATTGGATCAATCTTGGTTTTATGGAGGCCCACGTCAGATTGGTGAATGCCAATACCGGAACAGAATCCATTCTTGCAGTTGTCCATCCCGGTGGCGGTACAGCCTACGCGCTGAGCTATTCGGTCCAAAAAATCGTCGAGGCCCTGGAGGGTGGTGAAAAACCCGCCGTTGCGCTGTACGGCCATTATCATAAACTATGGGCTGGGAATATCCGTAATGTCTGGGTTGTCGTGACAGGTTGCGGTCAGGACCAAACGGTGTTCACCCGGAATAAGATCAAGCAGGAGGTCCATGTCGGCGGTACTCTGATCGATTTGGAACAAGACCCCGAAACCGGCGCTATCATCGGCATGACGCCGCGATTGCGGCGCTACTTCGTGAAGGGGTACTATAACAACCGCTGGAACAAGGCCGGCGATGTCACTTTGCCAAAACGGGGCATCGGATGAACGATAACGTCGTCTGGCTTCCAACGACACTCGATATCCCTCCTGATCGCGTATTGCAAGAAGCGATAATGGACCCGTCGCTTGACACAGTTGTTGTCATTGGGAAAACACAAGAGGGCAGGCTTTATCTAGCATCTTCAACTGGTAACGGCGGGGAAATTTCTTTGCTGATACGGCGCGCAGAGCATTTCCTGATCCATTGGCTTATTGAACAGTGCGGGGATGCATGAAAATCGTCCGCATCACCTGGCACGACGCCGAAGCCGATGCGGAGTGGGCGAAAGCCGATGATCCTGTTACTGTACCGGAGTGCGAGACGGTGGGGTTCCTGGTGAAGAAAACACGGAAAGAAATCGTGATCGCACATACCCGTTCGGGTGATGATGTCAACGGTAGATTCAGCATACCGAGGGGGTGTGTGGTCAGGATCAAGGAGATCGCATGAAGCAACCGATGTTCTGGTATCTGGCAACCCCGTACAGCAAATATCCCGCTGGATTGACGCGGGCTTTCGAAGATGCAGCGATACAAGCCGCGCGTCTGATCGAACGAGGTCTTCGAATCTATTCACCCATTGCCCATACACATCCGGTCGCAACACACGGCAATATCGATCCATTGGATCATGATATCTGGCTTGCACTCGACGAAGCGATGATGCACGCCGCTGTCGGTTTAATCGTCTGCCGGATGGAAAGTTGGCAGGAAAGCCACGGGATAAAGATCGAAATCGAGGCATTTCAGAAAGCCGGCAAGCCGGTGCTCTACATGGACCCGTTGCCTCAAAAATGATGCAACACGAACGCTAACGCCCCTTATGCCTTGCAAATGAGGCACCATGAACCATTGTCGAGATTGCCATCATTATCTCCCAAATCTGCATCACCCGAACATGGGCGAATGCAAGTCGCTGCATTGGTGGCGGGGATATGAGTACAATTTAGATGATATCCCGATAACAGATATTTTAATCGAATATGATGAGGGATGGGGCGCGTATATGGGATCGGATTTCGGTTGCGTACATTGGGAAAAGAAATGAATCCGAAACAGTTCACCCAATTCGTGATCTACCCGGTACTGCAAAACCTGGGAATGTGGAGCCCGGCGGCAAGCCATCTTGTTCTCGGCACCGCGTTAGTCGAATCAAACCTTCACGATATCGACCAGATCATCGGATCAGATGACGGTGAATTGGGTCCGGCACTAGGCATCTATCAGATCGAACCGCAGACGCATTGGGACCTCTACCACAACTTTCTCGACTTGCTGACAGGGGACGAGGAACGGGATTTCAAACGCCAGGCATTAAAAGGATCACTCCTTCGGATGCTGGCGCTCTCACCACCACCCGAGGTCCAGCTTGTCACCAATCTCTGGTACGCCACCGCGATCTGTAGATTGATCTATTACCGTAGACCGGAACCGTTACCCCCGGATTCCCCGGCCGAATTGGCGAGATATTACAAGCTGTGGTTCAATACGGCGGAGGGGAAATCGTCGATTAATAAGGCAATACCCCATTTCGAGCGGGCATGTGCCTTATAAAAGAGGCCCCCGGAGCCGAAGCTCTACGGGGGCCAGTTGGGTCCGGGGTACGCACCCGGACAGGGAGGCCAGCCATTGGCTGGAATTGAAACTCTACCACACCCATGGAGGATGTCAAGATGCGCTCGAAACTGTCGTCGCTGACCATCAAGGGCCTGATCCTCACCGCTCTTGGTGCTGTCAGCCAGGTCCTCACATTGCTCGGCTTCGGTCTGGCACCGGAGGAATATGCCGGGATGGTCAAATTCGTCGAGGTCGGGTTTGAGGCTGTTGGTTTGCTGACCGCCTACATCGGCCGGGTCCGGATCGGTGATCTGAAATGATCGATGCAATCCGGGGCATGGTGGCGGCGGCGATTTTCTTTTTCGATCCGCACGCCCCTGCTTTGTAACGCGGCTTTTCGGTTGGCGCTTTGCGACTTCCTATCACCTACGGTGAAACCGTGTATCAGGCTCCGGCATCTAACCTGCCGACTGGAACTGCGGGCCGGGCGTTACCCCGACGTGACGCATCATCACGGCCGTGAGAGCAGGTGTACAACATCCACGCTCGCCGCAGCACGCTGGATCATGCCATACCAGAATGGCGCTGTAAAGTGGTGCGGCCCCCGGCCCCTGAATCCATCGCCATCGCTGGCAACTGCCTCCGGCTGGAGACTCGGGGGTGTTCCGGCGCTGACCGCACCACCGACATTATATCAGAAAGCAGAACGGCCGCCCATTGCTGAGCGGCCGTCTGCGGCGCACCGGGGCCCAAATGAAGTAGGCTGCCAATTCTTGTACCCAGAGGGAGTCTGGGCCACTCGTCTGCTGCAACAGAACGACATTGCAGTGTCGCAAAAGGCAGCAAATCCACCCTCCCACACCGGCCCTGCGATGTCAATATCCCCCCGCCTGATCCACGCCGCCGCCGTAGCCTCTGACCGGGTTTACGATGTCTTCCTCAGCGGTGCCGATACTGGTGACGCCGTTGCCTTTGATGAGAACGGCTCGCATATCCTGTGCCTGAAAACGCCAGAATATCTGATGGTGGCATGGCAGGGGACCGATTCCAGTAATTGGCGGGATGTCGCCTCGAATATGAGGATCGATCCCAAACCAACACCGCTGGGAGGCTGGGCGCACGCCGGATATCTGTCCTATACCTTGAAGGGGTGGGGCCCGGTAAGGGGCTGGCTGGAACAGAACGCTGATGGACGACCTGTTTACGCAACGGGCCACTCAAGGGGCGGAGCCGCGGCTACAGTGGCTTTACAGTTCTGGCACCACTGGACGGCCGCGATCACGTTTGGTGCTCCTAAACCCGGAAATCTGGCGTTCTGGGCGGCTATTAAAGCCCCGGTCTACAGGGTGACGATCGAATCCGACTTCGCCCCCGAACATCCCACGGTATTTGGGATTCCAGTACCGGGTTATTGGCAAGGTGGAGAACAATTGATGCTGGATCAATTCGGGCTGACCCCAGTCGAATGGAAGCCGATGGCGAACCGGGGCCGGCAGGACCGATCACCGCACAATTCCGGGCTCTACCGGACATGGGCGGCGATGGCGGCGGCATTAAGTACCGTTTAGGCCGGGGACTAAATTTAGCATGGCATAGGCGGCCGGGCTCGAACCGGCATCTGCGGTTTTGGAGACCGCTGCTCTACCATTGAGCTACGCCCACATCCGGCTTACGCCACGGCCCCGGTCCGTCCCCCTGCACAGCGGCTGACCATACCATGACGCGGTTGTAGACCGGGTACAAACCACCGCACCACAGCAGATTCATCAAACGGCCGATAATCCCGCCGAGCCGGCACAGGGCCCACGCTAGAAGCCAGCGCATCATCTACCTCATGTTATAAACCGGCTGTAATTACACCGGATCAACCGACGTTTTATAACACCCGCCGGGGGAGGGCGGTCCATCGCGGCCCAAGCTGGACAGTCGCTGCATTGCGCCCATGCAGCCCTGGGCCGACCCCGGCGGATTCAATCATCGCGCGCATGAGGATATTCACATTTCCTCGGGTCGCCATTCACGCATCGCGCCGCCCCATTTTGGCAACGCCAACAATTATGCAGGACGAACATGCCTTCGCGCGAATAATCTGGATCGCGCGGGTCGAGCGGCTTTCTATGAGTCTTTTCATGTGCATCGCGGCATTCGGGCTTTTTGCAAACATGCACAATTTTCTCGCCACTAGAATTGATGCCGCAATCCGAGCACGCCCAAACCGTGTCAACCCCACATATAACGCAGGGGGCAACACTGTACGGGCATTTGAATGACCCAAAATGTGTGCCGCCGCAAATTGGACAATTATTCATATTCATCCCAGGCCTCCAATACATGACGACCCCGGCGGGTTCATATTAAGTCAGTACGGCAGCCCTCACATAGCGGACCAACACCAACGACAAATATCGAATCATCTTCGCATCTGCCTGTTGGCGAGTTGCAGAGAACACATAACTGACGTGTCCCTGGGTAGTGGCTGGCATTGATGATGCGATGTGTGTCTTGGTCAAGCGTTTTCCCATCCCACCAGTTCATTCTCTCCCTACCTCCTTAGTTGGAGCGCGGGCCGGGCCCTCGGTCTATAGACCAGAACGGCGGACGTTCCGGCTCCCGTACTTGCAAGTATTCTCCGCCGTAGGCCGCGCTTCCCGCCTCTCGGCGGAACTGTTGGGTGTGGGCCGGGCATTTCGGCATCGGGCTTCTCGCTGTGCGGTCTCCCGCCTCGGATTCGCTGGCGCCAGCTATAGCGATATTCACCCTGGAAAGCATCCCGAACCTAGTCACGGTGCATTTCTGCCCCACACCCACCCGTCTCTCGACGGGAACTGAAACACGAATTCATCTATTCCAAGTCTGCCTAATTGTTGCGTGGTGCAGATATTGCTGTATCGACCTCACTTTCCGTTCTTCTGCTTTGGTGATGTTATCGCGCGTCACCCCCATTTGAGCGGCAACTACAGCATCAGCCGCAATCAATAGGTCGCCGATTTCCTTTGCCAGCAATTCAGCATTGGTTGTTTCATCTTCGTCTTTGGGATGGTGCGATTTCAGGCCATGCCGCAATATCTTGCCGACGATTTGCACAACCTCACCGCATTCCTCGGCGAGCAAGGCTAGCAACTCGGTCTGTGCTGGTGTAAGCTGATTGAAGTTTTCTTCCGCCATCATCCTACTCCTTTTCCTGTGCCGATGCGAGCATGGCGCGCCAGCAATCACTAGCACGCTCTGGCAGAGTTCGATTCGCCATCTCACACCATCCCTTTTCTCCCGCGAGCTTCATCTGTTCCGTTGGCCCTGCTTTCTCCAACGCGGCAATGACAACATCAGCTTCCGGCAACCAGTTCTCCCAAACTGGGTCGAGGGACGCATTATGCTCGGCTAGCGCACGCGCGATGATCTCTCGGATGGTCATGACACCCCCATGCGCTTGCGCCGGAGGACGAGCCATTGTTGTAAAATGATTGGTCGATAATCACCCCTATTAAAACCCATTGCAACCCATTCATCTTCTGTCGGGTCGGCAAGGCATTCGGCTTTGCATTCGTCTATCGCTACCTTGACAAAGCTATTTGGTGCTTTGCGTTTGGTCATGTCTTCATCCTCCGCAGGGCCGCTTCGATATAAACCGCTGCGTCAAGCAGTTCTTCCTGCAAGTGCGATAACCATTGTGTGTGACTGAGGTTAGCTTGGTCTGTCGTCACCCCGTACTTTGCAATTCCCCGCCGCGATCTGGCGGTTAATTTCTTGCACACGGAGGCGACGTTCTGGTCAGGCGTTGTCATATCATCCCCCGTAAAGCCATGTTTCGTACCGCTGCCGCAGTATCCGCTTGCGCGCCAACCCCCGTCGGATAAGACTAACCATTGATACGGATATGCCATAAGTTTTTGCCGTCACAGCGAGAGGCCCTGAACTATCTCGAATCGCGACAACATCTTCGTCTGTGAGCTTTGTCTGTGGAAGATCGGCACCAAATTTGATGTTGCGGTTAATTGGTGTTTTCCGCCGGCCCTTGCGGGACATATCGCGAGAATTGTCAAGATTAGTTCCAAGAAAAAGATGGTTGGGGTTGACGCAAGATGGCGTATCACAACGATGTAAAACGCATATGCCGTTTGGGATAGGCCCGTGGTGGGCCAACCAAGATGCGCGTGAAGCTATATACGATTTACCTTTATTCCGGAGCTTTCCATACCCGCCAGGATTTAGCGCACCAATCCATAGCCAGCACCCGGACATTGGTTCTGGGGTTGAGCCGTTTTCTATTGCCTGCATCAAATCAATAGCTCGCATTGTTGCCCGCCGCCCATTTCCGGTATCGTTCCCGAAGCATGGGCTTCATGATTTTTTCGAGCCACCATTCCGGCCCCGGATTCGCCTCTTGATCCGCATGGCAGGTGAAGCACAGCGCAACGACCAGGCTGTCATCCGGTTTCAGCGATTGCCCGCCTTCGTGCCCGGCCCGGACGTGCGCCGGGATCGTGGTGCCGTCATTGCGCCCGCACGCCTCGCATTCACGGCCCGCGAAGCTGTCGAGATAGCGGCGGTCGCGGATGCGCTGGCGCTTCGGGAGCAGGAGAGTCATGCCTTCTCAAGCTCCTCGATCAGCGCGTCGCGCATGGCGCTCATCGTCCGTTCATTCTCTTATTGATCTGCCGCAACTCACGGATTCGCTCGTCGCACAGGATCTGCAGCCGGTCGTACACCTTGCCCGGCGGGCACGCGGCCGTGTCGGTCATTTCGGCATCCCTTCCTTCGCTGAGGCTTCTGCCTTCGCCGAGGCTTCGGCGGCCGGCTTCGGCGCGCGCTCGGCATCTTCGGCCCGAAAGATCACGGCATGGTCGGCCGGCAGCCACGACCGGAGCGCGGCAACCGCTTCATCGATGTTTGGATGCCGCTGCGACATCCCGCCATCGGCGGATCGTTGTGAGAACACCAGCTTGAAATAGTCCCGGGTGTGGGTGCTGATCTCGAACCGGATGCGCGCCTCGTGGCAGAGCAGGACGAGCTTGGTCAGGCCGTCGAAGTCGAACGTCGACAGCCGGTTCGACCGCGCGACGATCTCGACCGCCCGCCCGCCGAGGAACGGCCGCCAGTGCCGCTTGAACGCGATCGGCGCGTTGTAGATGCCGCCGTAGCTGAGGCCGATGATCTCGGCGACCTTCGCCTCGGTCCGTGACAATGGCCGGTCGAGCATCTCGCGCAGCCAGTACGCATGATCGTATTTGACGTACTGGGTCACTTAGGCACCTCGTTCCATTCGCGGCCGTCGAGCAGGCGGCCGGCGCGGGATTTGCCGACGCGGGCCATGCAGAAATCGCCGCGCATCCGGCAGCGCGCGACATGAATCGCGGGCGTTACCGAGCCGTCATCATCATCGGTGACAAAGCCAATCCCGTCGGTGCGCGCGGGTGCATAGCTACCCCACTGCTTGAAGAAGTAGGGAATGCCGTGCGCGGCACAGAAGTCGCGCGCGGCGCGGTGCCAGTCGGGATGCGAGGGCCGCGCCTTCGGCCCCGATTCGCCGCCCGAGATCAGCCAGCGCAGGAATTCCCAGCCGCGCCAGTCGATCGGACCAAGCGCCGGTTCGTAGGAGACGAAGGTGTTCCAGCCGGCTGCGGCGAGGGCGGCAAGATCGTCGCGGCGCCGGTCGGCCCACTCCTGGTTCTCGACGCTGACGCCGAGCCAGACGTTCGGCAGGGGCCAGACGCCGAGGCGGATGCGGCGGCCAGGCGGCGCGTGTGGTTCATGTTCCGGATCGGCGATCAGCACCAAGGTAATATCGCGGGCATCTGTCAGCGCCAGATCGCAGACCTGATCGTAGACCCGCTGCGCCACGCCGGGGTCGGTCATGTACGCCCGCATCCGCTCCGGCCGCTTGGTGAGGATTTGGAAGGTGTGCTGCGGCGCCAGCGCCATCACCGCGAGGTGCCGGTCGATCCAGTCGTCGGGGACCCAGTCGCCGAACAGGTCGGTCATCGAGTTCCAGAAGATGCGGCGCGGTTTGCGCCAGCGCAGAGGCATCAGCAGCGCGGCTTCGTCGAGGAACATACCGACCTTGGAGGCATCCTGCGCGGCGAAGCGCACCGGGTTGCCGAAGCGGGTCTGGAACCGCTCGCTGTAGCAATTGGCGCAGCCGGGCGAGACGTGGATGCAGAAGTGCCCGGTCTTGCTGGCCTTACGGTTGCGCGCCCGAATCGGGTTCACCGACGAATCGGTCCATTCGATCTTGCTGTTCTCAGCCAATCCACCCTCCTTCAGTCGGCCGGCAAGCCGCCCGCCTTTCGCCGGCCATCATGCGTTCAGCCGCTGCGCTGTTTTCCGTGTGCATCGGGAATGCGGCTGGCGGGGACGAATTCATACCGTAAACCCCTCGGCGATGAATCGTTTCTCGTTCTGCCGGCGGAACTCGGCGTTGATGTCCTGGACCTCGCGGAGCAGGGCCGGGGTCGAGACGCGGCGCAACGGCTGGAAAGCGCCCAGCGCCAGCGCCCGGCGGTGCATGTCGTCAAGGGTGCCGCAGAACCGTTTCAGGGCGTCCGACAGTTTGGCGATATACGGTTCGTCGGGTGCGGTCTGGATCAGTGCCGGCGGGCAATGCGGGTGGAAGGCGTAGAGATCGGCGCGCTCCAGTTCGGCGACGAGGATCTGGCCCTGTACCTGCGGCTTGTAGTCGTCGGTCATTCCATCGAGCAGATAGCCCAAATGGACATGGGGTGACGGGCACTTGATCTCGACCGCGACCCGGCGCGACCCGACGACGAGACGATCCGGCGAGCAGCCGATCGACCCGTCATCGGTGGTGATGAACGACACCGCGACGGTCTCGACATCGAACTGGAATTGGTACTGCTGGACCGCCATGTCCTCCAGATCCTTTCCACGTTCCATCCACGGATTTGAGAACGAGCTTTCGGTCGGCATGTTCAGCAGGCGTTCGGCGACCAAGCGGAGGGCGTAATCGGCGGCCTGCGCCGACAGCTCGGCCTTCTTTTTCGTGACGACGCGATGGAAATTTGACGCCGTCGGGATGCCGAGCCGAAGGGCAAGCCATTCGTCGGAGCCCTGCGCGACGCCGGTCCAGATTTTCATGCCGGCACCTTCCGGAGCTTGGTCAGCAACAGGTTCTTCGCCATGGTGAATGCCCCATGCGGGATTTCCGCCAGGTGCGCGGCCCCGGTTGCGGCGAGGAACTTCTGTTCGTCGGTGCCGGTTTCGTCGATCAGGGCTTCCAGTTCGGCAACCTGTTCGGGCGTGACGAACGAAACGCCACCCTTCACGCCGTCGTCATCGTCACCCTCGCGCACGATGTTCAGCAGCATCTCGGCGCAGTAGCGCTTGCCGTAGCTGAGCGTGGACCCGACCGCCTGGAGGTTGTTCCGGCCCGGCCCTGTATCGACGGGAAGCGGGATCTCGGCCCGCTTGGAATGCCCGCTGCTGTGCAGCAGTTCCCCGGTGACGACCAGCCCGCCGCCTTCCTTCGCCGCAGAGTTGAACGTCAGCGAGAATCCTTCCGCGCTGTAGACCGGCCGAATCACCGCATCCATGTCCTCCCACTTCGCGAACGGGATCGCACGGCCCTTGCCGAGATCGATGGTGCCGTTCTTCTTGACCCTGGGCAGCTTCGCCGACAGCCGGGAAAAGGCTTCGGTGAATTCACGCCTCGCCTGCCGGTCCTCCATTTCGGCCTGCATCCGGAGCAGGGCGTCGAGCTTGGCGACATCGACCGATGCATCTTTGGCGAGCGCGATGATTGCCGGCAGAAGCGATTGCGGTTGTTCCGTCGGTATAGGTGACAGCGCCGTTTGTGTGACGGGCGACAATGCGCCGGGTTCGTCGATCACAGCCCCTCTCCCTCGGTGATGGTGATGACCTTACGGGCGTCATGCCCACGAAGTTCCCTTGGGTTCACATCGCCGTATGCCACATCGACGGTCGTCACGACACCGTTTCGAAATAAGAACACCGTCACCGTATGCGTGGCGGGCTCGTTGACGAGGTCCCAATCAGGATAACTCCCATGCGGATGCCATAGGCCGTTCAAATGCCATGATTCGGCACTTTCCTCTCTATCGCCCAACACGAGCCCGACGATTGGCTCCGAACTCGCTGCATCCGTACAGAGTATCCGCACCCTCCGGCCATCGCGGGTCCGCGCGATCAGGTGCCCGTTCTCGTCCTCGCGGCACTTCGTGATATCGAAGGTCATGACCACACCACCATTAATGCGATGAACATCAAGAATCCGAAGACCAAGGTGGTCGTCAGCGTAGAAAACCACCATTCATCGCTCACGACACCACCATCCTTATCAGTTCGAACGCCACTGCGAAGGCCAGTACCAGGAAGGCCCGGCCGAGGGGATTGGAAAGCGGGGGCGGGATATAGCAGCGAGTCATGGCTTCCCCTTAATAGCCTGGGGCGTGCTGCATGTCTTGACCAGTTCATCGCCGCGTTCGGCGTACCGCAGCCGCTCAAGCACACGCGTTACAGCGAGGTCCGTCAAATCCCATTTCCCCGCCGCATATCGCGTATGCCCGATCAGATAATTGAGCGCGCGCGCTATTCTGCGCTCGCCCTCCCCATATGTGGTCATGCCGCACCTTCCTTCTCTGCATAGCAGCGGGGCATGGTTTCACCACCACCCAAACCAAATGCCGATGCCATGAACCACGCCGACGGGCGGGAATACCAGCCCAAGAATAAGCAGGGCGGCATAATTCGTGGCGACGGTCACATAAATGTGTGTCACTATTGCGACCAAACATGTGACCGCGACAGCCACCCAAAAAAATCCGGCAAGATCATCCGAATATTTCATTCCGCATCTTCCTTCTTTCCGGGCCGCTCACCGGTATCGTGCTCGGCGTTGTGGGCGACCTTTTCCTGTTCCGCCCGCTTGGCCTGTTCCTCGAACTTCGCGAAGCCGGGGATATGTTTCCGGCACCACGGCAGGTCGAGTTCACGCATGGTGAGGTCGGTCATGCGATTCTCCACACCCGGACACCGCCATCAACGGTGCGGCAGAGGAATTTATAGGGCGGATGGCGGGCTGCCCAGCCTGAAGGTGTCGAACCCATGGAGTAAACCGTTTTGCCTGGGATAAAGAGTGAGTCCCCCACCTCCATTTCGGCCCATGGATATTTCCCGACTCGCCCCCCTACACCCGTTGGCGGGATCGATATGCTTTTCTCGATTTTGAATTCGGTCATTCGATTTCTCCTGCTTCCTTGAGGGCGGCACGGGCGACATTCGCCTGCCACAACCCGCCAAGGGTGATCTCTTTCAGCGCCGCCACGAGGGCGGGGTATTTATCGGCGCGGCGATCGCGTTCGGCTGCCAGATTGGCAATCCATTCCTCGGCCCTCATTTCTTCCTCCTCACTTCCCGGATTTCGACGCGGATGACGGTTTCGCCCAAATTGGCCTCAACTGCATCCGGGATAGCCCATATCCGCGGAGAGACCGCATATCGAGCTAACTTCCCGCGTTTTGATTTCATCCCCCACGCCAGCACCGGCTTCGCGCGCTTCTTCATGGCGTCACCCCCCTCAGCGTCTTCCGAATCTCGCGCTTAACATTCGCTCGTGCCGCAGTCTTGCCGCTATTGCCACCGTGGTTGATCTTGGAGTAACGCGACTGGCAGCACGGGCAGCGGCGCAGGCGAGTAATGGCGGCGTGTAAGGGTTTCATGGCGTCACCTTCAGCCTGCGGACTTGACCAGCGATTGCAGATTCATCGTATCCGTCAACTTTCGCCGCCGCATCTTCGACTCCGGCGTTGTAGGCTTCGCGCAGTAGGACGGCCAATCTCCCCGCATCTTCGTCGACCGTTTTATCCGACACCAGCGATTGCAGATTATCCGACCATTCCCCGCCGGCCTGTTCGGTTACGAACAACTTTGCTGTTGCCAGGAAATCCATCACTTCCCCTCCCGTTCCTCATATTCGTGTTCCCGTGCGGCGGCGCGGTCGTCATCATCCCATTCCCAGAAATGGCCATCGCACCATTCGACCACCGCGGATTTCATTGACCGCAGCTTATCGTACAATATGACCCCCATAGATTCCCACGGTACCGTCACGCACCCATAATCACGGTGGTACAGCGATATCGAATGGACGATCCAGCCGCCATCATCGCTGACCTCGGCCTCAAGGGACCAGCCATCCTGCAACGGCACGGAAACATCGCGGGCCATGAGCGGTGCCATCGGTCAGGATTCCGTTTTGGCAATGGCGGCGTCTATGACGGCCAAATCCGGCGCCGTCAATCGTTTGTCAGGCGTGGTGAAGGTCATTGTCCCATCCACGGCAGCAACGTACCCTCGCGCGATTGTCAGTGCCTCGCGCAACATCGTCACCTGTTCGCGCAGACGGGCATTCTCATCGGCCAAAGTGCGCCCGACCTTGATCGCCAAATCCGTTCG